>JAAXGF010000054.1:31088-31253 GCA_012267605.1 Alphaproteobacteria bacterium
TTCGAGTCTTCTCGACCGCACCAACCTTGGGCCCGCGGGCGCTGCGGCGATGTTCGACGGTGAAATCATGGCGGGGCCGATCCCCGTATTCCTGATTTTAGGCGGGCTGTTCATAGCTCTCGCCTGGGGACGCTACCGGTACGACCTAACCCGACTTCCGCAACT
>JAAXGF010000350.1 GCA_012267605.1 Alphaproteobacteria bacterium
AGTTGCGGAAGTCGGGTTAGCGTCTGCCCAAGAAGTGCGCCCAGGTGGTGAATTGCGAGTGCAGCTCGAGGACAAGTTCCAAGCGGGAAATCCCGAAGCAAAGGCGGAAAACTCTCTAATCCGGCGGCGACGCGATTCCAGCGAGGGCGGAAAAGCGCTGTAGAAACCTGGCTTTGGCCTTGGAAGGAGGCCACGGCGAGAGCTTGATATTGCCAACGGCACGCGGCTGGCCGAAAAATTTTCTTGTTTCGTCTTTCTCGAATCCAGCCAGTTGGCGCGCTTCAACATGGGCTGCCGCCCGGTCGGCCCGTTTGACTATGGCCGCGAGCTGCGTAGATAGCACGGCGGGCAAGCCGAAGCGAATGTGGATCGCGCTTTGCAAACGTTCCTCGAACGTCCGGTAATCGACTCCCATGACCGATTTGAACGGCGTGATCAGGTCACCGATGACGTATTCCGGAGCGTCATGCAGCAATGCCGCTAGTCGCCATTTGTCCGACGCGTTGGGTCGGTAGCGCACAAACAGGGTTTCCACCAGGACAGAATGTTGGGCCACGGTAAACGCCCAGTCGCCGGCGGTTTGACCGTTCCAGCGGGCGAGGCGGGACAGCCCGTGGGCGATATCCTCGATTTCAATATCGAGCGGCGAGGGGTCGAGAAGATCAAGTCGCCGTCCGCTCAACATGCGTTGCCAGGCACGCGGCGCCGCACCGGCCGCGGTGTTCGTACGGTTTGGCAAAGAATTTACCCCTATCCCTTCGTGTCGCCCAACCATCCCGCTTGCGCGTATTCATCGGGCGCGAATTCCAAATTGTTTTATCCGGCACGTCCGGGGCGGGGCAAGCCGTGGTTCATTTTCGCCTGAATTCGCTCGACCGAGAGGCGCGCCAGTGTTTCAGCGTTGAACGCATTCTCCGATCTCCAGAATCGAATACCAATCCGCATCGGATCCCTGAATTGCGACATTTGCCATGGGTTCGCCCAGAAAGGCGCCTCATGGACGCGTATCCGTGGGAAAATGCTGGGCTTGTGAAGCAGCGATGATCATGCGATCACCAGGAATTAGCACGACGTGGGAGTAAGGGGTTGACGGCAAAGGACGAGAGAAAAACCGCAAGGGGTGCTACCGCGTGCATCGCGCTCGCGGTACCGCTGTTGGTTTCGGGCCGGGCGACAATGGCGGTGGCGGCTTCCCTTGGCGTGCTTCTGATCTTGGCTGATCCCCAGCGGAAGGTCCGCTTCGAAACTCTGTTGGATTGTATCCGCGGCCGACTTGGCATCGCCGTTTGCCTGGTGCTCGCCGCTTGGCTTCCCAGCGTTGCCTTCTCCCTAGAGCCGGGCCGCTCACTGCTGGTTTGGCTGAGGATGGCCGGGATCGTGGTCGCTGCGATTTGGGTGTGGGACCTATTGCGCCATGACCCTCGATTGATTGCGTTAGCCCAAAGAGTCCTCGTTTGCAGCGCCGTGATTGCGGGACTGGTGGGCGCCATCGGACTCTTGGTTTGGCCGCAATTGATCGCACTTATCCACGCCGATGGATTCACCGCTATCGATGCCGGCCGACGCCTCAAGTCATACGCGTCAGTCGTCGGATGCCTGCTGCCTATCGTGCTGTGGTCCGGGATGAGCCTCGGGCGCTGGTGGAAATGGGTTGCCTTCAGTTACCCGCTGCTGGTCAGCGTAATCCTATTCGAGACCGAGAGCGACGCCGGCCTGCTGGCCGTCCTGGCGGCGGCGGCGGCGGCAACTACTTGGTGGTGTTGGCGAAACAGGCAATTCGCGTTGCTCTATCTCTCGGCGGCCATCCTGTTTTGCGTCGCCTATACCTTTTTGACTTCCCATCCAGTGATTCCGCCCGATCAGTTTACCGAACCCTTGCCGGACCTGGGACTCCCCGCCTGGCTGATCGACATCCATCGCCAAGTCATGTGGCGATTCAGTGCCTCGGTGGCGTTGGACGCGCCTTGGTTCGGGCACGGAATCAATGTTTCCAATTTGGTCGCCGGGGCCGATACGCCGATCCCGGGAATTCCCAAGTCCCTGATCTCAGCCCATCCCCATAATTGGGTTCTCGAAGTGCTGGTCGACACCGGATTCATTGGTTTGGCGACGATGAGCACAGCCCTGGCGCTGTTGCTTGTCGCTGCGGTGCGCTTGCCCGGTTGGACGGCAGCCACTGCATTCGCGTTGTTCGCAGCTTTCTGGGTGTCGAGCCTCGTAAACTTCTCGATTTGGTCGGCGTGGTGGCAATGCACGTTCGTCATCTTGCTGGCGATTGTCTTCGCCTCAGGTGATGCCGAGCGGTCGAGTTCGCCACCTTTGGGCCGAAAGTCAATTAAAATATAAATTAAGATAAATTTATTGTTTTCTGGGTTAGAATTACAATCTCTTTGTAGATCGCTTGAAACGTGATCTTCGTTACAGAATTTCTTCTCAACCTCAGCTAACATGGCCTCACGTTGCATTTGACATGGGGTGATTAGGATGGAGATGAACGTGAAACGTGCTGTTCGAATTTTTCGTATAGCCTTATGGCTAACCGCTGGCGCAGTTGCCGCCCTGATGTTCATAGACTCCCAAGGTACCCAAGCCTATGGGGTCGAGTACCAGGACATCGGCTGATAACGTCAGGTCAGCCGCCTCGAATACAAAGACGAGGTTAAGACATTTTCGATAAGCCCGACGCAGCGTATAAGCGTCACCAGTACTATAAGAGTAAATGGGAGGAGAGAAATCTCCTCCCGATATTTATTGCGCCCGCGATTGGCGCGGCTTTGAGCTATGTTCAGGTATTCGATCACGCCCTTCCGAGCCACCAGTAAACCCACCATCAAATCAACACGAACTTTGACAGCGGTGCCGAACCGAGGGATACGATGAACGTATAGCCGGTCGAGAACGGCGGTCGAACGCAGAGTGGGCGGTGTCCGAAAAATTAACCATCCCAATCCGGAGGGCAGTACTCGCCCTAATATTGCTCGCGCTCATGGTCGTGGCGCTTCTCGGCGCGCTCCCCTGGATCGTGGAGCGGCTCATCATTACCACCTTGGAAGACGCCGGTCTGGAGGACGTCGTGGTCGTCGTCGACGAAGCCGGTTGGTCGCGCATGACTTTGCGCGACATCAGAATCGGTGAAGATTTGCAGATTGAAGTTGTCGACTTGTCCTATACGCCAACTAAAATTTACGATGGTGGATTGGGACCGCTAGTGATCTCGGGTTTGCGCCTGCGCGGGCGCATCGACAACGGCGGCATATCGTTTGGCGCGCTTGACCGATTGCAAGGTCAGTTGGCGGGCGAATCGGACGGACCAACTTCCACCGCCGACGAGCGGTCGGATTCGATTCCGCCAATCAGCATCGATGTCCGCGACGCGCAACTCGAACTTTCGACCCCGGCCGGCACCGCAACGACTACGTTCTCAGGTGCCGTCGACGTCAGCTCCAGCGGAAGTGTTTTGGCCGACGCGGAATTTTCGCTCCGATCGGAAATCGCGGATATCGACGGTACGGCGGCGGCAAGCATGGATTCCGATGGCGGTTACCAAGGCGTGGTCAATCTTGCCTCGGGCAGGGTGAACAGTGTCGCAACTGATAGTGCGCGAGTTGAAAGCCTGACAGGGGAACTGGAGCTGTCCGCCGGATCTGCTGGCCCAATCGAATTCCGTGCCGCGCTTCGCCTCGCCGGTGGCCTTTACATGCCCATTGGCAATCTGGCGCCCATGGTTGATGACGGAAACAGTGGTTCTGACGGTGCCAAAGACCTGATATCGATCGACCTTTCTGCGACTCTCGACGACCTTTCGGATTCCAAAGCGCCTTTCGCGTTAGACGGTGTTGTGCGAACCGAGGCTCCGGTTCGCTGGCGTGGCCACGATACCACCGAGATCGTCGTCGGCTTTGCCGAGATGCGTGCTGAATCGGCAGCGCGAGTTGACCATTTTTTAGCACTCACCGACGCGGATAGCTTCTTCGCCGCGCTTGAGATGGGTTCTGTCGAGGCCAAATTGTCGATTGGTTACGACGGTCTCGATATCGCCAACGTCATTGAAAGCGCGTCCGGCGAGGGGCGAGTCCGCTTGTCCCTGGCAGACGGTACCATGCGAATTGCGGTCGAGGACGGTTTTCGAATTCGCGCCACACCCCTCGACGGCATTACTGCGTCTCTCATGGGCATCACCGTCGGCGGCGTATCGCCCCGGACGAACCCGTGGGAGATTTCAATTCATCCGCACGAGGATTTTCTGTTGACGAAGCATGGCGAGACAATCTCGGCGGTCGCGTCGATCGCCGCCGAATTTGCCCTTGACGGGAAAACGCGCGCATGGAGCGAGATCGACGCCGAGGCGATATTGGGCGCTGACGGCGAGATGCGCGCCGTCGTATTGCAAAAGGGTCGATTGATTGCGTCCGAGATATCGTACGATAGAGGGGCTGCTTCCGTGGATTCCCTATCTCTCGACGTTGCCGCGCAAAACATTGGCGACGCGTCGGGAATGCTCTCGCTAGAGCTCGATGCCGAATCGGCGGATTTCAACGGGGCGACGCTGCGCGGGTTATCCGCGCGTCTCGACGGTCACGACATCACTGCGTCAACCGATAGCGGATCCTTTACGGTCGATATCAACGTGGAAACAGCTTCCCATGGTGAGCTGATCTTTCAGGGCGGCAATCTCGCGGCGGCCATCGACGTGACGTTTGGAGAAAAACGCCTAACCGCCCGCGCTGGAAGTGAAACCTCAATACGTCTGGATCGGTTGGCGCTAGCGGAAGGCGGTAGAATCGATGATCTCGAATTGCGCTTGATGCCCGGTACCGAACCGGTTGTCGATGCGGTTTTCGGCTCGAATGGTCAGGTCACATACAATGCGGCATGGGCCATGCCAGCGACGGTCGCCGCATTACCTATGGGAGAGGGTGAAACGAGCCTTGTTTCGCTAACATTTACGTCCCTTTCCCTAAGTGGCGCGTTGCCGTTGCCCGACGGCGAACATCGTGGCCAAATTTCTGCCAGTGGTGGCGAGGTGCTAATGCTGGACCAGGGAATGGCGGCGTCCGGAATCGGCGCACGTGTCAAGCTGTCGCCAGGCCGCCGGGTTGAATCCGAAATCGCCGTGGCGGAAATTAGGCAAACCCAGGATCCGCCCTCCTTTTCACCGCTCAGCCTGACCGCCAACCTGGATGCGGACGAAAACGATATGACGTTCGATGGACATGTTGGCGGCGCCGAATCCCGGGTAACAATCGAATTTGCGGGCCAGCACGATATTCGCGACCGTGCGGGGCACGTCGGTGTGTCGCTTCCGCCGTTGCAGTTCCTACCCGGTGAGTTTTCGGTCGATGATATTTCCCCCGCCCTCGCCGGCCATATCACAAATTTGACTGGCGAAGTCGCGTTAAACGGACAGGTCAACTGGACAAGCGAAGGGGTGTCCGGCGCCTTTGACGTAAATATCCACGATGTTTCGTTTCTCGCCAAGGATACCGTGATCGAAGGCATCGATGGGAACGTTCATATCGACAATTTGTCGCCAGCTGGCACGCCCCCGCGGCAAATCATCAAGGTGAAATCCATCGATGCCGGAACACCGTTCGAAGACGTCACCGTGAAATTCCAATTGCGACCGGGCCCTCTGATCTTCGTTGAATCGGTTGTGGGGCAGTGGGCTGGCGGAACTCTCGGTGCCACGGAACTGGCTTTCGATGTGGAAGGCCAAGGCTTTCGCGGCAGCCTCCAGCTGGCCGATGTCGATATCGAAGCCTTGGCTAATGCCGCAAATATCCAAGGCATGGCCGGCACGGGGAAGATTTCCGGTGACGTTCCAGTAGTCTTCGAGAACGGCGAGATCACAATTTCGAGCGGTTATCTCGCCGCGGACCCTGCAGGGGGAGTCCTGCGCTATCGGCCCGATTCTGTACCGTCCGCCCTAGCCGGCGGTCACGAACAAGTAGCCCTGGTGATGAAGGCCTTGGAAAATTTTCAATATGAAACTTTGCGCGCCGACATTAATCTAACGACGAATGCCGAGTCGGCGGTCCGGGTTCATTTGCTGGGAAGCAATCCAGATGTGTACGAAGGCCAGCCTATAGAGTTCAATCTCAATCTCACAGGTGGACTCGGGCAAATTCTGCAACAAAGTTTGCGAGGATACCAATTCCTAAATGACATGTTGGACAGGCTATAAGGCACGGCAGAAGGCGAACTGGCTCCACCTTTCAATAGCACTTATATTTGTATTGGTGGCTTGCCAGCCGACTGTGAAGGTGGAGGCTCCGCCCGAACCCATCACAATCAACCTCAATGTTAAGATCGAACACGAGGTGCGGGTGAAGTTAGAAAAGGACATAGACGAACTCCTGTCCGAGGACGATGAGCTATTCTAGAATTTGAGGAAGCACGATGACCTATCTTCTGACCCGAAGATCGATCCCGGCAATTCTCTTGGGGGCTCTCCTTGTCCTCTCTCCGTGGGGTGAGGCTAGGGCCGATACGGCAGAGCAGCTCAAGCAGGCCGGTGTCGCCGGTGAACGGCCCGACGGCTATCTCGGCCTGGTTGACAATAATGCTTCGACCGCAGTCAAGAAGAACATCGAGGACATCAATCGCAAACGGCGGCAAAAATACCAGTCGCTCGCGGATAAGAACGGCACCCAGCGGGCGGTCATCGAAAAACTCTCGGGAACCAAGTTGATCGATCGTACTCCAAAGGGTCAGTACGTCATGAGTGGCGGAAAGTGGGTGCGGAAATGATCATATCCCCCGGTTTTGTCGGGTGGGCCCGCGGGCCGGAGGAATAGAAACCTTACTACTTGGATTTGGCAGGGGTGACCATGAGCTATTCGACAATCGTATCGTTGAGGCCGGCCGGGTTCGCCGCTTTGATCGTGTCGGTGACGCTTGCTGGAGCGACGCTCGAATCGGCCCGCGCTGAGAGCGGTCTCCATTTTGTGTATTGGTGTCAGGGTGATCCTTACAAACCGTGGGACCCGGCTGCGCGTGAGGTGGAAACGCCAGGTGGCAAACGCGGAACGCTAACCGCCAACCAGCTGGTTCGCAAAGCACGGTGGGCCGCGCGGGAAGGTCGCGACGACGACGCCATCGCCTATATCAAGGCGTGCCAGTGGCATAACCAGGAATCGTACAAGGATATCGACCGCGATCGTGCAGCCATCCTTGAGTATCTGAGAAATTTGGAAATGATGTAGGGACCGCCCTGATCATCCACAAGCGCGCCTTCCGCTCCCCGAGGGGATAGGGGATCAGTGAAAGAGGGGAATTCCAACCGGCGAGGCGCCGCGGTCGTTGGGGTTCGCCACGATGGCGCCTTTCACGGCTGGCGAAATTCTTTTCTTCCAAGCCCTTTCGTTTTTGAGGGAAGGGCCATGATTTTCAGCTGATCCGTCTGTCAAAAATACAGAGGGGCGGGATTTCTCCCGCCCCTCAAGCCACGCGAAATGCGTGTTTTATATCTTAG
>JAAXGF010000371.1 GCA_012267605.1 Alphaproteobacteria bacterium
CCAGGCAGCGCGCTGGCTGTCGTTGATCTCGCCGAGATAGAGAATGTGGCGCTGAACGACCCGGCGGCCGCGGACCCGGACGTTCTCCACCACGCTCCAGTAGCGGTGCTCCTTGCCGTCTTTGAAGCGTCTCTTGCAGCGCACGAACATGGGCAAAGCGTCCGGTGCTTTGCCAGCCAGATCAAGGGGGTAGGTCGGCACTACACGCCGTTCTGGAGAAGCAAAGCCCGGAAATCCGCCACTTTCCGGGCCGGAAAATCGTCACATTAGCCGAAACGCGTGCCGAGTTGCGGAAGTCGGGTTAGAAGTGTCCGGATAGTCGGAGCTTGAGACTGGAGCAGTTATAATTGACAGTGAACCAGATCGGCCGATCTAGCTATACTCAGTGAATGCATTTACGCGTCAGTAATTGATCTGATTTCTGGCACCTAGTACATGCCGAATCGATTGCGGACCGAGTTCGGTGCTGGCGATGAGCCCGTTCCGGCCGACGTTTTGGTACTAATCTCTTGCTGAACTCCGCATCTCCGACCAAACGTTTTGTTGTTCGGGGATTTGTTCCACCTGAGCCAAGCGGCCGAGTAAACCATTCAGATCGCGGGTTGCTTCGCCTTTATATTTCTTATCCAGGCGCCTTATGGCATTGAGATAATATCGAGAATGATCTCGTGGATCGCCGTCGTATTCGACCTTAAGTGACAGTTTTACCAATAGTCTGACAACATCCATCAGGCAATGTGGAAAACGCGTTTTTTCTTGGAGTGCGTCGAGACCAAGTGATCCGCCATCGAATATCAAAATACGTGCATTCTCAAGACGGATGCCGGCAAGTTCCGCCATCGCGTGCTCAAAGAACTTAAAATCTCCCAAACACATGCTTTGAACGACCATCTTAGGAGATAGGCGGTCTATCCTATTTACTTCATGAAGAAGGTCGTCGATATCATCGGGATCATCATCTTCTTCAACCATCTCGAAAATTTCGTTGTCGGACATTTTTCCGACTTTCTCCTCATCGAATTCCTTGGGCCGCGGGTAACGTTGTTGGAGTTCAGCAAGCAAATCGCCGGAGAGGCATCGGAATAGCTCCCTCACGATTCGTTTGGGCAACGATGGCCTGCGAATAATGTTGCTCAAAACCGATGGCTCTTCAGGAAAGATGTAGATGATTTTGTGATAGGTGATAGGCGCGATCTTTGCTCCGCTATTGCCGATCAGAGCTTTCACAACAGTTTGCTCTTCGGTTTCGGCAAGCACTTCCGAAACAGCCTCCGACAATCGCTTCCGCTTCGCAATCGCGAGTTGGTGATCCAATTCCATTGAAGTCACGATTTCCTTCAGATCGATGTCGGTCAGAATTGGCGAGTATTTCAATATTGGGACGGCAACCTCAGGAACGTCCTTGGCGAGGATCACGATGATGTCGTGGGGAACATGCGCACAACGCTTAAAGTTCCCGGACATCGCTTTTCGTACGTCAACTGATTCGTCTCCCAACGAAGCCCGGAATATGGCCTCTGCCATGGCCCTGTTGTCACCGGAAAGTTTCTCGTCAACGAATTCCGCGGAAAATTTGCGAACAGTCATCGCCCGTACATCCGGCGACATATTGCGAAGCAAATCTGAGACCCTTTTATCGTACTCGGCCATGGGTCTTTGGTCTTTTCTCCAAGGTGTCATTGTAACCGGCGATACCGACTTCGGAGTGCTAATTTGTGATCGATGGTCGGGAGAGATTGCCCATGCCAAGCGCCGCGGCCACGGAATAATCGAGTTGCGGTTTCATGTAATGTATTTTACGCATAGGCTACTTAGCCGATCACCGAAACACAAATAGATTATCAAAATTGAACATAAATAGGGTAAAAAAGCATTAAACCAATTAGGGTTGATATTGGATTCGAGCACCATCTCGCATCGCGTGCATACATATTCAATATCTCGACCAGTCTTTTTATATTATTTTTTTAGACTAATTTCAGTGGACCGAATAACAGGTTTGGCTGGCTAACAGCGCCGAGCATATTTCGTTCTTGAGTGGGCCGCATCAGCTAAGGCGAGGGGCTACCGCAAACTGTCGTCGCGGGCGGTGTTGGTCGGTCAATTCCTACCTTCACCGGCACCATCGATGTGGGAACGTTCTTCGGGGTACCGCGCCGCAACCGCGGCTCTACGGAATTCTATTTTTTGTGAAGCGTTATTGTCGCAACGGGCACAAATAGCAATTGTTGGACGCGTTGGTCGCACGATAGAGAAAGTCGGCGGCCTGCGCCGGTGACTGACTGTCAAGATCGACCCTTCGATTTGCCTCGCGCATGAGGTCGTCGTGGATCAGATTCGCGAACCAGGCCGTCGCCTTTATGAGCGCTTTATTTTGTTGTGCCTCAGGCGAAAGTAAAACGATCGCGTCGTAGGGCGGAAAGGCTGCCTTGGGATCATCGAGTATCACAAGGTCGAACGCAATAATGCGGCCATCAGTCGTATAGGCGCCGATGAGATCGACCCTTCGGTCACGTACCGCCTGATACATAAAAGTGGAATCCATACCAATTGTGGTTATCGCCCCGAGCCCATACGTGTCGCGGACGCTCGCCCATTCAGGGCGGGCAAAGAATTCTGGATCGCCAGCCACCGTGAGTTCTCTCGCATGGGGTTTGAGATCGGCGATCGACCGGGCGCCCAGGCTCGGAGCGTGATCTTGGCGCATGGCAAAGCTATAGGCGTTTTGAAATCCTAACGGCGCTATCGTGAGGATGCCGTGTTTGTTGCGCAAATAATGCGCGACCTCGATATACATGGCGGTGCGTTCTATCGCTTCGTCTCGTTCCATGATCGTGGTCCAGATCGTGCCCGTGTAGTCGACATAGAGATCGATCGTGTTGTTGCGAAGCGCGTCAAATAAGATGGTTGAGCCCATGTTCTGAATTGTCTTGACCACGGCGCCTTCTTCAACAAGTCGGCGCTCGATCAGCTCGCTCAAAATGTATTGTTCGGTGAAGGTTTTTGATCCGATGACAATGGTTTGCCCTGCGAGGCTCCGGCCTGTGGTCTTGTCTGCGGATTCTGTTTTGGACTGAGCAGTCACCGCGTCGCGGGTCGACTGAGCGCCAAGATCAATCAGCGGCAGGAAAAGACCACCCGCGACGACCACGAGCAGGACGGCAAGCGCACCCAATCCCAGTTGGCGCTTACGTTCGCGCAATGCGACTTCGAGCAAGCGTATGATTTGGTCTAGAAAAATCGCCAGAACAGCCGCGAAGACGCAGCCGAACACGACCGACATCCAGTTGCGGGTTTGAAGCCCGGCAAATATGTAGTTTCCGAGACTCGGCGCGCCAATCGGCGTCGACAACGTAGTCGTTCCGACGACCCATACGGTGGCCGTCCGAATGCCAGCAACAATGACCGGAGCGGCGAGCGGCAATTCGACCCGCCATAGACGTTGCCAGTTCGTCATGCCGACACCGTGGGCTGCTTCCACAATTGCCGGATCGAGCTCGACGATACCGGTGACGGTGTTTCTCAGTGTCGGCAAGACGCTGTACATGGTGAGCGCGGCAAAGGCCGGTAAAAACCCAATAGTTCCGCCGAGCAACGGAACCATCAGCGCAAGGAGCGCCATACTGGGGACGGTCTGAACGAGACTTGCGGTCGCGAGTAATGGTCCACTTGTCCTATGAGAGCGAGACGCGAGTACCCCCAGGGGCAGGCTGATGGCGATGCCGAGTATGAGTGCGCTAACCGACAAAAGAAGATGCCCCGATAAGTATTGGGGGAGTTCGGCCAACCTCTCGGAAAAATTTTCACTCATGACTTCGAGGCTTCGCGAATTGGCCTAGCCAACGACCGATTCCAGTTGCCGCATTTGTCGTTTGGGCATGTCCATCAGCTCGGCCACATAGAGTGAAGCAGGTGACGCTACCAAGTCCCGGGCCGTTCCGAACTGGACGATCGTCCCCGACTTCATGACCAGAATGCGATCGGCCAGCAAGAGTGCCTCTGTAACGTCGTGGGTGACTAGAACACCCGTCAGATTCAAGCTCCTCTGTATGTGCTTGAATTCATGCTGCAACGTGTCGCGCGTAATCGGGTCGAGTGCCCCAAAGGGCTCGTCAAGTAATATGACCGATGGCGAAGTCGCAAGCGCCCGTGCGAAGCCGACGCGCTGCTGCTGTCCACCGGACAGTTCGGCCGGCATTCGATTTCGATACTTCTCCGGTTCGAGTCGTACCATCGCGAGGAGCTCATCAACGCGTATTTGGATCCTTTCTTCGTCCCAGTGCAACAAGGCGGGCGTGATCCCGACATTCTCGGCGACCGTCATATGAGAGAAAAGCCCAATTCCTTGAAACACATATCCAATTGTTCGCCGCAAATGCACGGGGTCAATTCGACTCACGTTCTGGCCATTGATCTCAACTGAACCGTTGCTTGCATCGATCAAGCGATTGATCATTTTGAGGGTAGTCGTCTTGCCACAACCTGATTCACCGAGAATCACGATGAGTTCGCCCTCAACCGCGTCGAAGCTAACGTCGGAGACGGCTCTTCCTCCATCCGCAAAAATCTTGGAAACCCGTTTCACCCGGAGCACGGGACGGCTTTTGGGGTTCTTCGTTCTTCTACGTCTCTTCATGTGTGTCGCCGAACGTTAAACCTGCAAATTCAAGAAGACGAATTTTCCGATGGGGCGAACGGTCCATGTCTAGCGTGGGCGCCAGTGCCCGATGTGGTCAAAGTCAATCTGGATAGATGGTCCTTTTTATTTTTTCGAGCCAAGTCGGCGGCAATGGGGACGACCTCAACTCTTTTGCCAACGGGACGCCGCGCGTCGGTCCGAAGCGCGTGCCTCTACCCAGCGTGGTCCAGCGTCGGTTTCTTCCAGTTTCCAAAACGGGGCCTCGGTCTTGAGCCAATCGATGATGAACTGGCAGGCCTCGAAGGCGGCTTGGCGGTGGGCCGCCGCGACGGCGACCAGGACAATTCGCTCGCCCGCGTCCAGGTGTCCGACACGGTGGATGACGAGAACCTCGTCAAGCGCCCAACGTCGCCGTGACTCGGCTTCGATATCGGCGAGTTTGCGTTCCGTCATTCCGGGGTAGTGTTCGAGGGTCATTGAGGTGATGCGCTCGCCGTCGGAGACATCACGAACAAGGCCGACAAAGCTGACGACGCCGCCGATTCCGAGTTTTCCATCGGTCAAGGCCGCGATCTCGCCGCCGACGTCGAAGTCCTCGGCCTGAATTCTGATCATGGAATCCTAATCATGGCGTCTTGGCCATCGCAGCCGGGTTCAGCCGCCGGTCACTGGTGGAAACAACGCCAATTCATCGCCAGGTTGTACGGGGTGATCGCCGTCCGCGTAGTCTTGATTCACGGCGGCGCGAATGCCTCTGGGATCGGCAAGGGCTCGAGCGAATTCACCGCCGCGCCCCTTGAGTATTGCCACCACCCCCGCAACGTCGTTCACACCCGGTGGCAGGGTCAGTAACTCTTCGCCACGGCCTAGGCGATCCCTGAGCCAAGCAAAATAAAGGACGGTTATATTCGCTGGTCGTTCGCGACGTCGTTCCGCCCGAGGTTCGCAAGGTCGGGTGGAGCCATCCTGATCGGAAGATTCGGACAACGCGTGAACGCGGTTAGCCGACCGGCGGTTTGACGGCGGAAATCGCCCTCTCGTCAGGCGAGTCTTTTTTTCGTGCGCTCTCTTCAGGCTCCTGGAGGTTCTTAAGCCCAGCCTGAAGGTAATCATATCCGGTCAAAAGAGTCAGTGCCGCGGCAATCCACAACAGGGATTCGCCGATAAAGGGAGTCGTCAAGATCGGCAACCAAAACACGGGTCCCGCCTCGCCGACCAAGAGGAAGCCAAGAGCCAACATTTGAATTACGGTCTTCCATTTCGCCAACGGCGTCACCGGCATGCCGACACGCAACTCGGCCAGGTGCTCGCGCAGGCCCGACACCAAGACCTCTCGGCAAAGAATTACGAGTGACGCGACCACGGGCGCCCGGTCGAAGGCGACCAACATGAGAATTACCGATGCGACAAGGAGCTTGTCCGCGATCGGGTCGAGCATTCGGCCCAATCGGGAGTGTTGTCCCCGCGATCGCGCGATGTAACCATCGAAGAAATCAGTCGCGCCGGCGAGGGTCACCAATCCGCAGGCGACCCAACCGGATAGAGGATCATCCCAGTAAAACAAGCCAATCAGGACCGGGATCATTCCGATCCGGGAAAGAGTCAGCATGTTGGGCAAATTGGTGATCATAAAAGCTAACGCCAATAACCATCGATGAATTGTTCAAATGTCATTTGCGATAGCCGCACGATGACATTGGACAATGTATATAACATAATTATTCGTCGGTGTGAAAATGGTCGTAGATCACTTTGGCGACAGACCGATTTATACCGGTCACTTTTTCGAGATCGGCGAGCCCTGCCTCGGCGACGCCACTTGCTGACCCAAAATGGTTCAGCAGTGCACGCTTTCGCTGTCGCCCAACGCCCGGGACCTCATCGAGTCGGGACCGGGCGCCCGCCTTGGCTCGCCGGGCGCGGTGAGTGCCGATGGCGAACCGATGTGCCTCGTCGCGCAGCCTCTGGAGAAAATAGAGCACGGGATCCCGTGGATCGAGGGACAGTGGCGGGAGCTCGGGCCGATGGATTCGCTCGAGGCCGGCGTTCCGCATCGGACCTTTGGCGATGGCGATGAGCGGTACTTGGTGCACTCCCAGATCAGCGAGCACTTCGGCTGCGACGGCGAGCTGTCCCGCGCCACCGTCCAGGATCACTAAGTCGGGCCATGTCTCTCCCTGGTGTTCGGGATCATCCTTTAACAGCCTTCCAAAACGGCGGCCCAATACTTCACGCATCATCGCGTAATCATCGGCAAGGCCAGCCGTCTTGGTCGTGTAACGGCGGTAGGCATTCTTGATGAATCCCTCTGGCCCAGCGACGATCATGCAGCCCACTGCATCGCTACCCGAGATATGGCTGTTGTCGTAGATTTCGATTCGACGTGGGGTCGATTCGAGATCTAGTCGCTCGGCTATCCGATCCAACAGGCGACGTTGCTCCGCGCTTTCCGATAACTTGCGGGCGAGGGCTAGGCGGGCGTTTCCGACGGCGTGATCGATCAATTTGCGCCGGTCACCCCGTAGTGGGGTGTGAATTCGGATACGTCGGCCAGCATGTTGCGAAAGCGCCTCCTCAATCAAAGCTCGTTCCGCAATCTTGTGGCTGACGAGAATCTGCCGGGGTATTTCCTTATTTTGATAAAACTGACCGAGAAAAGCTGCCAAGACTTGGTCAGGTTCTTCCACGCCCCTGGCTACCGGGAAGTAGGCCCGGTTGCCGTAATTGCAGCCGGCGCGAAAGAAAAACACCTGAACGCAGGTTTCCCCCGCGTCCTGGTGGATGGCGACAACGTCGGCCTCCGCGACCGACGTGACGTTAATCTCCTGATTGGCCTGTATTAGGTTCAAAGCCTGCATGCGGTCCCGGTACGCGGCAGCACTCTCGTATTCGTAAGCCGCGCTGGCCTCTTGCATGCGGGCGAGCAAGGATTCCTGAACCTGCCGGTTGCGGCCCGAAAGAAAATCCCGCGTTTCGTCTACCAGGCGCTGATAATCGGATTCGTTGATGCGGCCACAGCACGGCGCCGTACATCGCTTGATTTGGAATTGAAGGCAAGGGCGAGTGCGCCCAGCGAAAATCCCATCGGAACACGAACGCAAGGGAAAAGCCCGCTGCAACACCGCTAGTGTCTTGTTAACCGCACCGGCGGAGGCGAAGGGGCCAAAGTAATCTCCCTTCCGGCGGCGGGCTCCCCGATGTTTGGTGATCTGCGGCCAAGCGTGATCTGCGGTAACCAAAATGTAGGGAAACGATTTATCGTCTCGCAACAAGATATTGTACGTTGGCGCGAGTCGCCGAATCATGTTTGCTTCCAAGAGAAGCGCCTCGATCTCTGTATGAGTGGCGACGACTTCTACCCGCGTTGTGCGGGCAATCATGCGGCAAAGTCGATTGGGCAATCGGCTCACGTTGGTGTAGCTGGCGACACGTTTTCTTAGGCTTTTCGCTTTGCCGACATAAAGCACTCGATCTTTGGCATCGATCATTCGATAGACCCCGGGTGATACGGGAAGAGTTGCCACTGCAGTGCGAATCACCTGCCGTCCAGCAGCGAGGGATCCAGATGAGGCCTTGGTCTCTTCCGGCGATGGTTCGCGGCTTTTCGCGGATTTTCGCATCGTGCTCACCAGGGTTGGTTCCCTGGAAACTGCTCAAACCTTGTGGTAAGCGCGGTACCACTCGACAAATCGGGGAACACCCACGTCAATGGGTGTCTCCGGCCGAAACCCTAGGTCGCGCTGAACGTCGTCGATATCGGCAAATGTTTCCTTCACGTCGCCGGGTTGCATATCTTCCATCTTGATTTTTGCTTTTTTGCCGAACGCATCTTCAATGACGGCGATGAATCGCATGAGGGATTCCGCCCGGTGGTTGCCCAGATTGTAAATTTTATGCGCCGCCGCCCCGTCATTCGGTTGGGGCGGGGAATCGAGAGCGGCCAAAACACCCTTCACAATATCGTCGATGTAGGTGAAATCGCGTTTCATATCGCCGTGGTTAAAAACCTTTACAGGCTCACCTTTGGTGATCGCCGAGGCAAACAAGTACGCGGCCATGTCGGGACGCCCCCACGGACCGTAGACCGTGAAGAATCGCAGACCAGTCGCTGGCAGGCTGTAGAGATGACTGTAGCTATGGCTCATCAACTCGTCCGCCTTTTTTGTCGCGGCGTACAGGGAGATTGGTGTGTCAACGCGATCCGCGACAGCGAACGGAAACTTTGTGTTGCCACCGTATACGGAACTCGAGCTGGCGTAGACCAAATGCTCGAATTCAGCCAAGTGGCGACATAACTCAAGCACTTCGATGTGCCCGACCAGATTGCAGTGAACGTAGGCGAAGGGATTTGTGAGCGAATGACGCACGCCCGCCTGAGCAGCCAAGTGAATCACGCGACGCGGGCGATTACTGGCGCAGGCACGTGTAAGCGCACCTCGATCGGCAATGTTGAGTCGATGAAAGGTAAAATCAGGGAACTGCCGGAGTCGGCCAAGGCGTGCCTCCTTGAGTGCCACGTCGTAGTAGGGGTTGAGATCATCCACGCCGACGACGGTGTCGCCGCGGGTAAGCAGCGCCGCGCTGACGTGGTAGCCGATAAAACCGGCTGCGCCCGTCACCAAAACCGTCATCTGTAGGACCCCAAAAATTGGCGAAAATCGCCGCCACCATAGCTGTTGGGGACGAACGAGTCATCATCCCGCGACATGCGCTTCAAAGCACTGGGAATCCGTGACTAACGCCTCTTCACCGGTGAGGTGTGGCGTGATTCACTCGCCGATGTCGTAAACCAGTGGCGCCGCGCAAATCCACCAGCTTGGACACCGCCGAAACAGTTGTTGTGCGCCATCCTCAGCCGCCGATGAACTCGCGAACAATGCGAAACATGTTGCGCCGCTTCCGCTCATGCGGGCCAGCAAACAATCGGGTAGGTCGGAAAGACTCGCTAGCACGTCCGTGATGATAGGTGCCAATCGTTCGGCTGGTTGTTCCAAGTCATTTTGACAGTCGGCCAGCAATTTGGCCAATGCGTGCACGCTCCCGGGGTATTCGCTGAAGGTCGATTGCTTAGACCACTCTTCCCGCCGCAATTCCCGATAGACACGGGCGGTTTCTAGGTCGAGTTGGGGATTGGCGAGGATGACAAAGGCTTCGGGTAAAGTTGGCGTAGGTTCGATGATCTCCCCAATTCCTGTTACGCGGCTGGCGCGGCCGCCAAGACACACCGGAACGTCGGCGCCAAGCTTAAGCGCTAGGCGCGCCATATCGTCCATTGAGATATCGATCTTCCACAGGTTTGACAGTGCGCGCAGGGTTGTGGCGGCGTCTGCGGAGCCGCCGCCTAAACCGGCGGCGATAGGCAAGAGCTTTTCAAGGCTAATTAGCGCGTCTGCACGAACGCCAGCTTCTTCAGAGAGTTGCCGGGCTGCGCGAAGAACGAGGTTTTCGCTGGTATTTGCTGTTTGCAAAGGCGTGGCGAACGGGCCGCCAATTTCCAGCCGTAGTCCTTCCGATGGCGTGACGGTCAGACGGTCTCCGATGCCGACAAAAGCGACCAAGCTGTCGATCAAATGATAGCCGTCGGCGCGTTTCCCGACGACGTGTAGGTATAGGTTTATTTTCGCGAATGCGGTACCTCTGATCGCGCCGCTTACCGCTTCAACACCTAAATCATCAGTAAATTCAAATATTGCCTTCACGCTGCGGATCAGTGCTTAGCCCGTTGGCAATCTTCGACTCGATGCCGGAAATTTGATCCTCCTCGGGCTCAAGTACCAACGCTCGCGACCACTGGAACCGCGCTTCCACCAGACGGCCTACCCGCCAGTAGGCATCGCCCAAATGGTCGTTGATGGTCGGGTCATCTGGTCGCAGCTCAACAGCACGTTCGAGGTGAGTGACTGCGTCCTCAAATTCGCCCAACCGGAAAAGCGCCCATCCCAGACTATCGATGATGTAGCCGTCGTTGGGGCGCAGGTCTACTGCCCGCTCAATCATCTTCAAGGCACGCTGCAAATGGGTGCCCTGATCAACCCACGAGTATCCCAAGTAGTTCAACACGAAGGGCTGGTTGGGTTCCAACTCCAGTGCCTTGAGGAAATCGGCCTCGGCACGATCCCATTGTTGCGAGCGTTCCAGCGAAATTCCACGGGCGTACAATGGCCGCCAATGGCGCCGCTCAAGGCTTTCGATTCGATTGAACGCTCGGTCGTAAGCACTCGCCGCCTCGGTCCATCGCTGTTTGGAACGCAACAAATCGCCAATAGTAATCAGTGCGTCAGCACGCTCGGCGCGCTCCGAGGCCATAGCTGACAATTCCTTGAGCGCTTCATCCGTTCTATCCAAGCTGTCGAGACTTGTGGCCACCCGAAGTCTGGCGGACCAAAATAGAGGTGAAGAGCGGGAAACCGATCGGTATGCATCGATCGCTTGTTGCGACCGCCCCAGACTTTCCAAAACTTGGCCGACAAAGAGATGCGATGCGTCGGAGTCCCGCCGCAAATAAATCGAAATTCTCGCATAGATGAGTGCCGGCTCAAGAGCATTTTCCTGAAAAAGGGCGTTGGCGACACCGAATAAGGCCTCGGCCGCGCCAGTTCGCGCTTCAGTGA
This sequence comes from Alphaproteobacteria bacterium, assembly GCA_012267605.1. Taxonomy (GTDB): domain Bacteria; phylum Pseudomonadota; class Alphaproteobacteria; order JAAXGF01; family JAAXGF01; genus JAAXGF01. The sequence continues at coordinate 11,251 of JAAXGF010000371.1, forward strand.
CCAATGCGGTGGCCGGTTGGCCAGACTCAATGCGTTCAAGCGCCTGTTGAAATGACACGCTGTCAGGATTGTTTTCCTGGTAGCTTTGATAGAGCTTGGCAGCATCCGCGTCCCGACCAAGCCGTTCATAAAATCCGCCCAGCGCTGCCACTGACCGCATAGTGCCGCCCGGCTGCCGTTCAAGAACACGCAGATATGCTGCCTCCGCCGCTTCGTTATTTCCTGAGAAATCGTCGATCAACGCGCCATGAAAATCTTGGAAGGCGGCAAAGGCCTGAGTGTTCGACAATCGATCGAGCGCCTTGTGCGCTGCCTCGTAATCTCCCAGGCCCACTTGTGTCCACGCTGTCATGAGTGGTACGAGCAACACGTTGTATCCGCGCCGTTTGATCTTTTTTAGACGGGTACGGGCTTCCGTAAAATTTTCGTTTTTCAGCTCATGGACGGCAAGCACGAGCGAGGTATAAGGACCCGTCGATCCACGTTCGTGCAACCGCCGCGCGAGACTGACGGCATCTTCAACCCTTCCCTCGAAAAGAGTGGCGAGGAACGTTTCGCGCATTAGGTCGGAATTTTCTGGATCTTCGTCCAACGCGCGTTCGAAATACGCGGCGGCGGCTGCAACATCGTTTTCCTTACGTGCCAGCCGCCCGGCCAGGTAATTTCCCAAGGGTGAATCGATTCCGCTTTCGGTGGCTGGCGCCACAGCCGCCGACGCGTGGGAGGCGGTCTGTACCTGGTGTGCCGAGAAATCTGCGTTTTCGCAGCCGGCAAACACCAAGCCAGCAGAAATCAGCGTTGGTCTGAACAGCGCCCAGCGACTCGCAAAGAAATTGGCTTCGTACGCCACCAACTTTCTCCGATAAAAAGCTCCGAAGTGACAAAAATCACGGCGACTAACGAATTGGCGCACGTTGATATGCCAATTAGGTGAATATAATGTCCCCGTCAAGAATCCGCTAATTTAATCGACATTTTTGGACGACGGGCGACAACCAAATCGGCTGTCTTTCCGAGATTAGATGAGTTGGCCAACGACAAAAAACGCGGAATTCGAAGTTATCCCCTGGAATATGCCAGGCAAAACACCATTTTTTACGCCAATGCCGCGACTTTGTTCACGAGATTTCCAGTGGCGCGGCGGCTTAGGGCAAATATCCTTGATTGCATCGCAATTTTTTTCCGGAGACCCATTCATGTATTTCACGATCCCTCGTGCGCAAAATTTTTTCGCTCCATTGTTGTTTCCAATTCTATTGGTCAGCACGATGATCGGTACACTGGACAGATCTTTCGCTGCCGATGACGGCATCGAAGTGGCGACTTTCGCGGGCGGTTGCTTTTGGTGTGTGGAGTCCGATTTTGACAAGGTGCCCGGCGTGGTACGTACCGTCTCCGGTTATACGGGTGGCGATGTGGAGAATCCAACCTACCACCAAGTCTCCGCGGGAGGCACAGGCCACTATGAAGCGGTACAAATCTTCTTCGATCCGGAAAAGGTATCGTACGAGACGCTGCTCGACGTCCTATGGCACAGCGTCGGTCCGACAGATGATGGCGGCCAGTTTTGCGATCGGGGCGAGAGCTACAAGACGGCCATATTCGCCAATACACCGGAACAGAAGCGCCTGGCGGAGGACTCCAAGCGTCTGCTCGAGGAGTCCGCGTCCCTCGACCGGCCAATTGTTACCCCAGTGGAGACCGCGGGACCCTTCTATCCGGCCGAGGATTACCATCAGAACTATTACCGAGCGAATCCCATCCGCTACAATTTGTATCGCTATAGGTGCGGCCGCGACGCGCGGATCAAGGAACTTTGGGGCGAAGACGCCTTACGGGGGATCGCCGAGCATTAATTTTCCAAGTTGTGGCCTGCAAGTCCGCGGAAAGCGTTCAATGCCTAACATCCAGCTCGACAAACGCGTCATGGAACCAGATATGGCAGCGGGTTTGGCCGGACTAACCCGACTTCCGCAACTC
>JAAXGF010000110.1 GCA_012267605.1 Alphaproteobacteria bacterium
GCCCCAGGCGAGCCCCATATGACAACGTGTCTGTCGTTAATCGAAGAGATGCTCGCCTGCGAGGCAGCGTATGATAACGCTAACCACCGACAAAGCGGATAACCTCAAGACCCGTGCCACGAATGGCTCATTAGGGTCAATATGAGCCGAAATTTAACTTCGGTAATTGCAGCCATTTCCTGTTGTAAAGCGGTCAGAATAGGATTGAACTTCGGCCCTGCGTCCCGTCTCAGACATGAAGCTGATCGCAAGAATTTGTCGTTTAAAGTCGGCAGGCGGAATATCGGCGCGGTGCGCCAAGAAGGTTCATGAGACGAATCGTCATTTTCACTGCCTGTTTTCTTGCGGCCGCGTCCGCTAAGAGCGATGTATCGCATTCCGGTTACAGCAATGACCCACATTGTGCATTCTGCGTCGCGATGGAGCTCGACCGCCTGGACGCCATGCTCCAGGACCCTGTTCTCAAGAGTGTGGTTTGCCGGTTGGCCTTCCAGTCCTACACGCCCCATACCTTGGGTACGGCACTCCGCATTCCCGAAGACCAGGTGATGCGACGAATCGATACACTGGGTGGATGGGGTTTGGTTCGCCTAGTTTCACGAACTTCTGCCCCAACGATTGTCGAGCCGCTACCTGGCGACGGCGCTGATACGCTCAGGCGATGGGCGCTACGATATTGCCCCATTGGTGACAATTGCGGGGGACAAGAGCCCGAAGCGAAAATCCCGCAAGGTATCCACGATAGAAACACTGCTGGATTGGGCACTAAGGGGTATCCTCATGGTTCCAATGACGAATCAGATGATGCAAGAATGCTCGATGAGGCGATCGCGCGAATCGACGCAATCAACAGTGGCGATCCACAACAGGTTGTCCGCGACGGAAAGGAATATGCCCGTGAGCTCCTCGCATCCGAACGGAGAAGCTTCTGGCTCGAAAAGCTTTCTCCGAAGGCCGACCCGCTCATCCAAATTGCGAACCGGGCCCAACACATCGCTCGCTGGGAGCTACCGAGATCGAAATTCCCCCAGGGCAAAAATGGTTTCGGCCAGTGGCGGAAAGCGTTGTTCAAGTTTCATGCCGAGAACACGGCGAAAATCCTTGCCGAAATTGGATACTCTGGTGACCAAATCGAACGCGTCAAGATACTAGTTGAAAGAAGAAGTCAGAAATCGGATCCCGCTACACAGTTACTTACCGACGTGTCCAGTCTCGTATTCTTGGAAAACGAATTCGAGAAGCTTACGACGAAACGGTCACAGGAGCATCTTCTCCACATGATCAAAAGGACGTGGCGGAAGATGTCGGCAAAGGGCCGTGAACATGTTCGCGCCCTCAATTTATCGACTAGTAGTATGAAACTCATTGACACCGCATTAGGGAACAACGGCAATGTCGAGTACTGAACATTTTTGGTTTAGATTGCCGGCGACGTGGGCTTTTTGAAGAATAGGTGCGTCGTTCAGCGGATGCGTCTTCGATTAATAGCCATTTCAAGTTAAGCACTGCCCATCCAGCTACGACCGTTGCCCATGGCTTTCGATCCGTAAATGGACACCGGATGACGGTGCATTTTATCGCCCTTAACCGAGATTTATCGAACCTGAGCCAGGCGCAAATTCAAAAAATTCTAGTCCAATAAGTAGTCGCGACGATCTCGCACCGGTCGTCGGATAGTTCCATTCCGATGTACTTAGGTGTCCGTGAGGTGGTTTACGGTTCATCACAGGACTGACAAATGGTGCCGCCCCGAGGATACCGCGCTGGGGATGAAGCTGTTAACATCGGGGCAGATTGGAAGTTCCGTTCGCAAATCGGCTAAAGCATAGGTTTCCGTCATGAAGCTGTGGACACAGGCGACGCTTACAACGCGCATCATCACCGCACTCGTCATCGGCGCTTTCGTGGGGGTCGCGCTGAACCTCGCGGGCGCAAGCGAAGGCGGCTTTCTCAAAACCTACGTCACCGACGGAATTTTGCATGTGATCGGCACGATGTTTATTTCCGCCCTCAAGCTTTTGGTCGTGCCCCTGGTATTCGTGTCTCTGGTCTCCGGGGTCATGTCGCTGAAGGACATCCGCGCACTTGGCCGGATTGGCGCGAAGACTCTCGGCCTTTATCTGATCACCACCGCGCTTGCTATAAGCTTGGCGCTTCTCCTAGCGTATATAACTCAGCCGGGGACAGGGGTCGGCGAGGCGGCGGCAGCCACGTTCACGCCCAAACCGCCCCCTTCGATCTCCCAGGTATTTATCGACTTGGTGCCGAGCAACCCGGTGGCCGCGATGGCCCAAGGCAACATGCTGCAAATCATCGTGTTCGCCTTGATTTTCGGATTGTCGATGGCACTGGTGGGCGCGCGGGCCCAGCGTGTCGCCGATCTCATCTTCGAGCTTAACGAGATCATCATGAAGATGGTGGGCATCGTCATGGTCATCGCGCCGTACGGCGTATTTTGCTTGATCGCGAAAACCTTTGCCAATCAGGGAATCGCCGTCATTCTTCCGCTGACCGGCTATTTCTTCACCGTGCTCGGGGCGCTGATTCTGCACCTCTTGGTCGTTTACAGCAGTCTGCTGACCGTGCTGGGACGACTGAACCCATTGATTTTTCTGAAAAAGATGCGTGGTGCCACGACCTTCGCGTTCTCCACCGCGAGTTCAAGCGCGACTATCCCCGTAACCCTAAACGCGGTCGAGAACCGGCTTGGCGCCGATAACAGCATCGCTTCGTTTACCGTACCGCTCGGCGCCACCATCAACATGGATGGAACTGCCATAATGCAAGGCGTGGCGACCGTGTTTATCGCCAACGCCTATGGCATCGAGCTTCCGCCTTCCGCGTATCTCACTGTGGTGCTGACGGCGACGCTGGCCTCAATCGGTACCGCGGGGGTGCCTGGCGTGGGGCTGGTAATGCTCACTCTTGTGCTCGACCAGGTCGGTTTGCCAATTGAGGGAATTGCGCTCATCATCGGTGTCGACCGCTTACTCGACATGGTGCGCACGGCGGTAAACGTCAATGGCGATGCCACGGTTACATGCATCGTTGCCAGGAGCGAGAAACATTTTGACGAAACCGTGTACCAGAATCCTACTGCGGGATTGCTCAAGCCAGCCAAGTTGACGGTCGAGGCGCCGGAAGCCGAGGAGCGGTGAGGCTCACCTTCATAAACGACGTATCCGGTGGCCCAGTTTCTTCTTGGTTGGTCGGCTCGGTAAATTCAGCCGAAATTTTCCATTCGCGGCAACGTCTCTATGATGGCGCGGTATCGCTCTAAGAAACTTGGATTTTCGCGTCCCATGCGGCGAATTGCTCTTCAGCCATTTTCGGTTCTCTACGTCGTTGCTGGTGTTGTCCTGAGCGCGTTGATTCTCGTGGTCGTCTCGGATAGCGCCGCGGCGGAACGGTTGTCCGAGGAATGGAATCTGGTGGAGAACCTCACCATCGTTCTCTATGTGGGCGTGATTGCATTTATTATGTTCGCTTCAACAGAGTCGAAATTGTTCCGATATCACACGGCATTCGTCGTGTCGCTTCTCATGATGCGGGAACTCGACATGCACAAAGAGCTGACCACGGGAAGCGTTCTCAAGTTCAGCTATTATCTACGGTCGCCGGCACCTATTTTCGAGAAACTCGTCGCGGCCTCGGTTGTGCTGGCCTGCGCTTATGCCTTGGTTCGCTATATTCCGTACGGGAAGACCCTGCTGTCGGGATTGCGCGCCCGCGTCGGTCATGCATATGCCACCGCCGCGGCCTTGGTCATGCTGCCGATTACCAAATCAATCGACGCAGCCCCACGAATATTGCGTAAGGATTTTGGCCATAGCCTTTCCCAAGACGTGGCGATGTCGATGCGCCTGTTCGAGGAGGTTCTCGAGTTGGGCATTCCGCTTATCATGCTATGGGCTTGTTACCAATACCGGGTCATGGCGACCGTTGGCGAGGACGCATAGGGTCGGTCTCGTTCCTGTCTCGTACCAGGTAGTCGAAAAGTTCCAAATACTTTTCGATCACGACGTTTTCGGCAAAGTCCTGCTGAAATCTCGCGTATCCGGCTCGCGTAAGCGAAGCTGCGAGGTCCGCGTCCTCGGTCACACGGCGGATCGCTGCAGCCAGCGCCGTGCTATCCTCGCATGGCACCAAGAGGCCGTCGCTGCCATCCTTGATGAGTGCTGCTGGACCGGTGGCCCGGGCGGCAATTACAGGTACGTTATGAGCCCAAGCCTCGACAACGACATTTCCGAACGGCTCAACACGCGAGGGGCAGACCATGACATCTGCCCCGGCGAACAATGCGGAGACTTCGTCGTGCCATCCGAGGAAGCGGATGCGGTCTCCGATGCCCTTGCCCGCCGCGAGATTTTCTAGGCTGCGACGCAACGGTCCTTCACCGGCCAACCACAAATATGCGTCAGGGAGTTTCGCGATGGCATCGATCAGTATGTCGAATGCCTTGTTGCGGTGGAATCGGCCGAGCGCCAACACAAGAGGTGCTTGATCGGGTGTCGCCTGCGTTGACCGTTCCAGTGGCGGAAGGGTGCCCGGCGAAACAAAATTGGCTAGTACGTGGACACGGCTCGGCGGCCAGCCTTCTTCTTTGATGTAGGCGCCGATGTCCTCCGTATTAGCAATCAAATGATCGCATCTCTCATAGTATTTGAGATTGTAGTAGCCGCCCAGGCGGGCGGCGTATACGAACCGCCGCTTGGCAGGCTCGATTCTCGGGCAGTGACGCGTCGCTCGGTTCATCCAAGTGAGGACGAGGTCCGGATCATACGTCTCGATGTGTTGTCGTAAGCGCCTCTGCGTTCGCCAATCGAAGAGACCGCCAAATGATTCCTCGGCGACGTCTATGCCACTATCTCGAAGCATCGTTGTGCGCCTGGTGTCACTGCGAATTACGGCGCGCTGGTTCAGTCCAGCCCGTCCAAGCCCTGTTACCAATCGGGTGAAGAATGCTTCCGCACCACCATGGGCGGCGCCGGCCATGACCTGTAACACTCGCATCAGTCTTCTTGGACGCGGGCCTTGATGTGAGATAACAGAGGATAAAGGCCCGCGAACAAGGCGATCAGAAACCCGTGGATACCTTCGCGGTAACCCTTGCGCATGACGAAACACTTGAAGAATCTCGAGAATAGTCGGCGCAAATTCGCGGCCAGGCTACCCACGTTACCGCTATCCCGTAGATCCTTGGCGCGCATGGTGGTGTAACGGTCAAGGCGGCGAAGCATGTCGGAAACATCTCGGTCTACGTGATGGACCATGCGGCTACGCAAACGGCGCGCCTTACCCGTGAGATGTGTTTTCGGGTGGATGCGTTGGTCGCCCCAGTGCTTGGCTCCACGCGTGAACAAGCGCGCCGTACTGTTAACTCCCCACGAGCCGCCCCAGCCATAGCGTACCAAGCGGGAACCGATATAGTTGTCGAAAGGTATCAAGAAATATCCCGGCTCCGCATCCGCGATTGTTTGTCGAATTTCGTCGGCCAATTCGCCCGGCACTCGTTCATCAGCGTCGACCTCCAAAATCCAGTCGCCGGCGCAGGCGTCGATTCCAGCGTTGCGGCGTGGCCCCTCGATCTCCCAGGAGCCTTCGACAATTCGTGCGCCGAATTTCTCGGCGATGCCCTTTGTCTGGTCCTGGCAGCGGTCCAGAACGATGACGATTTCATCGGCGAAGCCTAGCGTCTCCAAACACCCGGAGATGCGTGCCTCCTCGTTTCGAGCAACGACCAAAGCGCTCAGCCTCGTCCGCTTCATGAGGCATTATTGGTCAACCGGTGAGCTGGTGCAACGGCGCCAGAGATCACGGGCGGCCAGTTCCACGGCGTCGACTCTCAGACTGCCCATTAGGCTAGTCGTTGTACGATGGTCGTAATCCGGTGGGAAAAGCTCATCGTAAGGAATTGCCGTGCGCGCGACGGCGGTACGCTCTCCCCACGGCGCGTATTTCTCTTCCCTGCTTGGCCCAAACAGACCTAGGGTTGGCGTTCCTGCGGCAGCGGCAAGGTGCATGAGGCCTGAATCATTGCCGATGAAAAGAGCACAACGTTTAAGTATGGCACCAGCAGTTGGCAGATCTGCTTGGCCCACAAGGTCGATCAACCTTTCGGGCGCGATTGTATCCAGCAATGGCCGTGCCAATTCCTTTTCGTTCGCGGCACCGAGAACCGCGATTCGCGCGCCGGGAAGAACGCCGTCTACCGAGGTTAGGCGTTCGACCAAGGCGGCGAAATTTTCCGCAGGCCAAATCTTGCCTTGCCAATTTGCTGTGGGGCCAATAGCCAAAACCGAGTCCTCATCGCTGATCAGCCCTGCAGCCTGCTCTTCGTGGGTCGCGTTCGTCCATAAGCGAGGTGGAGGCGGCGAAGGGAAGTTCATCACGGCGGCTAGTTCACACAAGCGATGTCCCAGTTCAGGTCGGCGCCGGTAGACCCGCCGTGTTCGGGCCGCAAGAAGGTAAGCGAGACCGGACCCGCGAAAGTCAACCACAAGGTCCCACCAGGTGGTGCAGCACGCCCGCCATAGTGTTAGCCAATGAAGGGAATACTTACGTTTGACCATGGCTATACAGCGGACGACGTTTGGTGCCACAGAAAACAATGGCACTGCCACAGCACCACAGGCCACCGTTATCCGCGAACGCGTGTACTTCTCGATCAGCGCGGCAAGCACGCCCGTCGTCAAGACTGCATCACCCACGCGGGTCGCGGTGACGAAAAGGATATTCACTCTATCGATGCCCCGATCAATGGCTTTGCATACGATTCCTAACAATCATGATAACGCACACCGTACGTTTCGCCATCAACGGTCAAATTGCCGGACGAGGGAGAGCCTTTCGCGCTCAATCAGTATTCGATTCCTCCCTCGGAATACAGAGCATCGTCGATCATCAATTGTGCGTCCGCGGACAGATGTAGGCCGCGAACGGTCTCACGTCCCTTCGCTGACATTTTGCTCAATGTCGAGCGGACGATTTCCAAGAGTTTTTTCTTCGGAACAGTAGGCGCGAAGGCCTCGAATTCGTATTGGAAAAACACGATGGAAGCAACGTCCTGAAGCATTTGGGAGTCTTGGTCAGCGACCATCTGATAGTTTTCAATCAGATTGGTAACCCGGCTGATCTCGTCGGGGGCATAGCCGACTTCGGCAAGAATTCTCGCGGTTTTTTCGGCATGATATTTCGCCAGCGCATAGCGCCACCGGTGATACCCGTCCGCGCCTTCAGGGTAGTCCTTTCGCGGAATTTTCCACCGCGCGATGTGCAGCGCGCGGTTGGCGATACGGACGAGATCATCGCCAACCGGCGCGAGGAAATCCAACCAGGTGGAGCGGCGTAAGGATAGAAGGTACTCGCGTGGCCAATCCCGGCCGGATTCAACGATTTTGGTCAGATCGGTGCTGTTGATCGCGTCGATGCGATCGATTGCAGCGCCGAAGCGCAGAGAATCGCCCTCCTCGCCAGTCGCCGTCGAATGGTATACGCTACCATTGCGTCCGTACGCGTTGACCAACCGCCTCTTATCTTGTGCGTCCGGTGAATCGACTGGTCGACCGCATGCGTCGCCAGTCGGGCAATACCTTGCCCCCCAACGCCGCAGTGTTTCTTCGCCGAAACCCGGATTTGGTTCGACTACCATGGGTCCGTTTACGCTCGGCACCAGGCGCGCTAGGCCCCAATCGCGCAAGACGTCTATGCGCGGCATTATCCGTTCACCCGGTAAGTTGAGTGCCCGACCAAGGGATTGTGGGGTGTATCGCTGGTACGAGACGCGACACATTAGCTCTCGCAGAACGTCGTCTCCGAGCAAAGCGACCAGGCGGTCGAAATCCCGAGCAACTTCGAAGGGGCCGTCGGAACCGCCAAAACGATCCGGAAAAATGTTGTCCGCAGGCAAAGTCTTCGCCGAAGACACAACGGCCAACATAATTGCGGCGCTAATCACCGAACGGAATGGGTTTAGCCGCATCATCGGTTTGAACCTCGCCGGTGCCAGGAACGGCAATGCCTATACCGATAACTGTAACTTGGCTCAGCTATAGAGAATATAGTTATTCACCCGTATGCATATTAGTTGTTCCGCAATCGGGTACGGCAATTCCTAGGGAAGAGGCCGCCGGACGGGGTGTAGGTCGCAACCTCTTGATTAAATCGTCGAGGTGTTTGCCGGACCTAGCGTTTCTCCCTCGACTTGGTTCCAACCGGTAAGCAATAGAACGCTCCGGTCTCTAAAGCATCCTCTTTAGCGTTCCGTGCCGGTCGATGAATTGGTGTTTGAGCGCGGCGCCTGCGTGGGCGGCAATGACCACGATCAGGCCGTAAGCAGCGTAGTAGTGTGCGGAAATTGCCAGGTTTCTCATAGATTCTGATTTTGGCAGCAGCGCCGGGACATCGAATAGACCAAACATCGAAAACCCAGCACCGGCGGAAGTAGAGATCACATAGCCGGTCAGTGGAATGGCGAACATTGCAAACAGCAAAATGGCGTGAACCAAACGCGCGCCCTGCTTTTCCCAGGGTAGGAGTTCGTCCTGCAGTCCCGGAGAAGGTGAAAAGATCTTCCACGCCACGAAGAATACGGCTAGGCCCAGCACCACCATGCCAAACGCTCGATGCAGCGCCAGGCCCCGGTTGTACCAACTGTCGTAGTAGCTGAGGTCCACCATCCACCAACCAAGCCAAATTAGTCCAATAATGCCAAGGGCGATGAGCCAGTGAACGATTTTGCTTACCAGCCCGTAGCTTTCGCTGGAATTCTGCAGCATCGGGGAAGCGCCGTCTCCAACCCCCGTGTTATTGCCTAACGGCCTCAATCAACAAGTCGAGCTGAACTTTTTCCGCAGTTGGGCCGAGATTATAGCCCATGCCGAAATCCTTGCGCGTAAGAACGTAACTGCCCTCGAAACCGGCGCGATAGCCACCCCAAGGGTCGTCGCCCTCACCGATTTTTCGAACCTCGAATGATATCGACTTCGTCACACCGAGCAGGGTTAGATCGCCCGTCAAGGTGCCTCCATCTTTATCGCCCTGATAACGCGTGCTGACGAATCTGACGATCGGGTGCTTTTTGACGTTGAAGAAATCCTCGCCTCGTAGATGCTTGTCGCGTTCGGCGTGGTTGGTGTCCAAACTTGACGCGTCGATAGTCACGCTGATGGATTGGGCCTCGGGACCGGCGGACGGGTCATAGTTCATAGTGCCCTCAAAGCGGTTAAATCTTCCGACCAACCAACTGAATCCGAGGTGCTTGGTCCTGAACTGAATGAAGGAGTGCGCGGGATCAATCTTATACGCTGCTGCGACTGCCGGAAGGCTTACGGCAACCGATAAAATTGCAACGATCGCCGAAGTGAGAAGTGTTTTGAGGTACCTGATTGTCATTCGGGAATCCTTCACGTTAAGTCCGTCGTCATCGCTTGTTGTGAGAACGTCGAGGATGCTACCAAATTCGTTAAGTGTGGCGAATTCACGCTTACGTGAACCTTACTAGGCCAATATTCGTCGAATCGCGTAACCAGACGTCGGTTCATTTGGCGACGCCGCAATTATCGTCGTTAACACACCATTCCTCCGCCCAGCGCTGCATCAGGTCTTGCGCCGAATCGCTCGAAGGAATAACCAGACCGCCTCCACCGCCTTTTTCGAGCGACACCAATTTCATTTCCGCGAGTTTGTTTAGGCCCTTGCCAATTTCCTCGTCCGAGATGCCCATCGCTCGGCCAAGTTCACCTCTGGTGAACGGCTCGTAGGCTACCCGGCAAACGATCTGCCGCAACACAGGGCTAAGATTGATTTGTGCCTTGAGCGCTTCGTCGTGAATCTTATCACCGAATTTTTCGATGTCCTTAAATAAGTCGGCGACGCCGTCGGCTGGTGGACTGCCGGCCTTATCATCTGCATTCGCCGGCAGAAAGGTGAACAAAGCCGCGAACACAACGGCAAAATAAATTGGTCGGTCTAGAAGCCACACGACGACAACCGCTCGCGTTTAATAAGACGTGCCGGGGCACGTTTCTGAAAAGGTGTATTCATTGACGCCTGGGCGCTTGTATGTCTCATAAACTGTCAATTGTTCGCGTGGGCGTGGCTAACACGACTCCTTGAGGAGTCACAAGCGTCTCCAAACTTCGACGCCCTCGTCCAAGGGCGCGTCGCCGACATGTTGGGTTGCCATTTTTCCCTTGCCAAGTTCGATGAGTTGCCCCAGACAGCGACGGTAATAAATTTGACAATCGCAAATCGTTCGATCGGCTTATGGAGCAAGCGCACTACGTCATTTTGGAAACTCGCGGTGTTTTGGCCGTCGCTGGCGAGGACGCACGTTCTTGGCTGCAGGGACTAATCTCCAACGATATTCGCAAAGTAACTAACAGCCAGGCGATCTACGCTGCCTTGCTGACGCCTCAGGGCAAGTTTCTACACGACTTCTTCATTGTCCAACATGAAAACCTGTTTCTATTGGATTGCGAAGCTTCGCGCATTGACGAACTCGAGGCGCGTCTTGCACGCTATCGGCTGCGGGCACAAGTGACCTTGGCAAAATGGGATTGGCATTGTGTTGCGTTGAACGGTCAAGCAGCTGCGTTATTGGGCTTGGATGAGGAAGCTGGCTCGTGTGCGGCATTTTTTGGCGGCATGGTTTACCGCGATCCAAGATTGGCGGAGATTGGCGCCAGGGCTGTCCTGCCGCGCGAAGCGCTGGCCCAGGCACTGTTAAACGCGGGTCTCGATCCCAGTTCGTACGAAGACTACGATCTTCTGAGACTTTCCCTGGCACTTCCCGATGGCAGCCGGGATATCGCAGTAGAAAAGGGTTTTCTGCTCGAAAACAATTTCGACGATCTAAATGGCGTCGATTTCGAAAAAGGTTGCTACATCGGCCAAGAACTTACGGCGCGCACCAAGTTCCGCGCAACCATTCGCAAGCGCCTTTTTCGGGTTGACGTTTCGGGACCGCTACCGGAGCCGGGCACAACAATTTCATTCGCAGACGCACCGGCTGGTACGATGTGTTCCGGGCGCGGTCGAATTGGGCTCGCACTGCTACGACTCGACGCGGTTCAAAAGGCAGCGGAGCGCGGAGAAAGTTTGTTCGCCGGTGAGGCCAGACTGACACCGGTAAAACCATCATGGGCCAATTTCTAACCCGCTAAATTGCTAAAATAGTGATCATCGCCGATGCGGTGAACGGCGACGTATCCCATGGGTGCAAGTATTGCCTCCACCCCCGCAGGATCACCGAAAATTTCCAGCTGCAGAAAACATTGATTGGTGCTGAGCGTGCGCGTCATGCCGTTCAAAACCGAAGGTTCATGTCCTTCAACATCGATTTTAAAGAACAATACGTTGCTTTCATGGGCAAATTGATCGTCGAAACGCTTTACGTCGATCATCGCGTTGGCGCCCTCCTCAACACCTGTAATCCGCGATTGGCCGGTCGAAGTCGCCGGCATCAATTGGAAGGGTAGGGATCCTTCTCGGTCGCTAAGGCCATAGGCGTGCATCCTTACGCGATCAGGGCCGATTCCGTTCAGGAAGCAATTGCCCTGAAACTGATTGAAATCACGCCAGTCGGGCTCGAATGCGTGAACTTTTGCGTGGGCGAATCTGTTGGCGACGGCGATGGCGTAAAGACCGAAATTCGCGCCGATGTCAAAAAAAAGTTTGCCGCCATGGCGCTCGAATTCAGAGATCAAATGGTAAATTTGCGCGCGTTCATACGCGCCGTGCATCATCAGTTGCCGGTCGACATAGTTATCGAGCCGCAAGAGAAATGTACCGAATTCAGTTTTCTTGATGGCGTTACCGTTCGTTGTTTTGAGGCGCTGCCATCGCTTCCTTAGGGACGGTATCCATCTTCTCAAGATCGGTATTTTGGAGAGATCAGGCAAGGGCTCATCCATTCCGTGTTTGGCATCACCGGTTGCGGAGATATCAATGCCGGGATCCCGCTTCAAGGGCCGCGTGAGCTGCGGCCAAGCGGGCGATAGGCACCCGATATGGAGAACAGGAAATGTAATCGAGACCCTGCCGCTCACAGAAATGAATCGACCGCGGGTCGCCGCCGTGCTCGCCGCAGATTCCCAACAACAGGTCGGGCCGCGCCGCGCGACCGCGTTCACATGCGAGGCTGATGAGTTCGCCGACGCCGGATCTGTCCAAATGAACAAAGGGGTTCGCCATTAAAACGCCTTGGCGTAGATAACTGTCCAAGAATATGCTGGCGTCATCACGTGAAATTCCAAATGTCGTTTGCGTCAAGTCGTTGGTGCCGAAACTAAAGAAACTGGCATGGCGGGCGATATCACCGGCGCGTAGCGCGGCGCGGGGAAGCTCGATCATGGTGCCGACCCGGTAATCAAAATCAACCCCGCTCTTCCGTGCAACGGCCGTACCCACCGCGTCGATTCGTTGCTTTACAGCTAAAAACTCGCGACCAGCGGAAACTAGCGGGACCATGATTTCTGGCCTTGGAGAATTGCCTGCTTCGCGGCCGACTTGAACGGCGGCCTCAAAAACGGCGCGAGCCTGCATTTCATAAATTTCGGGGAAGGTTATCCCGAGCCGGCAACCGCGGTGGCCAAGCATGGGATTAGATTCGCGTAGGCGCACGGCCCGATCTTGAAGTGCTTGAAAATCTTCACCCGTGGCATTGGCGATCTCCCTCAAGTCCTCCGTACGCCGAGGAAGGAACTCGTGTAGAGGCGGATCCAGCAGCCGAATCGTAACCGGCAAACCCGCCATAACTCGAAACAGCTCAACAAAATCGTCGCGCTGCATTGGAAGGATTTCAGCCAGGGCCGCATTCCGGCTAGCATTGTCAGCGGCCAAGACCATCGCGCGCACGGCAATAATTCTTTTCGCACTCAGGAACATGTGCTCGGTGCGACAAAGGCCGATTCCTTCGGCACCAAGAATTCTTGCTGTACGGGCGTCGGCCGCCGTGTCGGCATTGGCGAAAACCCTCATACGGCGAAATTCGTCGGCCCACGACAGGAGCAACAAAAACGACTCGGATAGATCGGGTTCGATAGTGGGAACCTCGCCTTCGAACACGTCGCCGGTAGCGCCGTCGAGGGTAATTGTATCGCCCTCCGCGACTTTCTCGGAGCGCGTGGTGAAACATCGGTTCCCTAAATCGATTCGGATTTCTTTAGCCCCGGCAACGCAGGGCCAACCCATTCCGCGCGCGACCACTGCGGCATGGCTGGTCATACCACCTCGGGTGGTTAGGATGCCACGTGCGGCGTGCATACCATGAATGTCGTCTGGACTGGTTTCCGCGCGCACCAGGATCACCGACTCGCCATGGGCGGCACGCTCTTCAGCGAGGAAAGAGTCTAGGACGACGATACCGGATACTGCTCCGGGAGAAGCCGGCAAACCATGGGCGATCGGGGTTCGCGGTGCTTCTGGATCGAGGCCTGGGTGGAGCATTTGATCCAAGGAATCCGGCTCGATCCGCTGTACCGCCGCGGCGCGCGTGATGAGATTTTCCGAAGCCATATCGGTAGCGATGCGCACAGCTGCGCCGGCAGTGCGTTTCCCCGCACGGGTCTGCAATAGATAAAATTTTCCCTTTTGCACAGTAAACTCGACGTCCTGCATGTCGCAAAAATGTGATTCCAATCGGTCAACGGCGTCGCAAAGTTCAGTGAACGCACTTGGCATTGCTTCTTCCATGGCGGCTTCGTCCGAACCTCCCCGTTCGCGCGCGGCTTTTGTGAGAAATCGCGGTGTCCGCAGGCCAGCGACGACATCCTCACCTTGGGCATTGATCAAGTACTCGCCGTACACTTCTTTCACACCGGTGGATGGGTCGCGGGTAAACGCTACTCCGGTGGCACAGTCATCACCCATGTTGCCGTACACCATGGCTTGGACGGTCACCGCCGTGCCCCAAGACTCCGGAATATCGTTTAGTTTTCGGAATGTCTGGGCACGTGCGTTCGTCCACGAGCCAAAAACCGCACCGATCGCACCCCACAGCTGGTCGAGAGGAAATTCCGGGAATGCCGCGTCCGCGCGCGCCGCTACCAGTTTCTTGTACGCGGCAACCATATCGCGCCAGTTGGCGGCACCAAGTTCGGTATCTAGGGTAAGTCCATGTGCGTCCTTGTGGCGTTCCAGCAGGTCCTCGAAGTGATGATGGCCGACACCGAGAACAACGTCACCATACATTTGTATAAATCGCCGATAGCTGTCGAAGGCGAAACGATCGTCGCCCGTGCGCTTGGCAAGTCCAGCGGCGGTTTCATCGTTCAGGCCCAAGTTTAGGATCGTGTCCATCATGCCAGGCATGGATACGCGTGCACCCGAGCGGACCGATACCATCAGCGGGTTTTCAGCGTCGCCAAATCCGCTACCCACGATCCGCTCGATTTCGCCCATCGCGGCTTGCACTTCGGTTTTGAGTCCTTCGGGAAGCTCTCGTCCGTTGTCGAGATAGGCGTCACAAACATCGCTAGTGATGGTAAAGCCTGGCGGAACGGGTAGGCCAAGTTTAGACATTTCCGCCAAACCCGCGCCTTTGCCGCCTAACAAATCGCGTATGTCCTCGCCGCCCTCGGCTGTTCCTGCACCAAAGCAAAAAATTCGCTTGGGCACAGCTATCCCTCAATCTTCGAGAAATCCGCAACTGAATCGAGACTTGCACGAATTCGGGCAAGCAACCGCAGTCGGTTTTGCCGCTGCTTGGGTGCTTCGCAGTTGACGGTCACACGGTCGAAAAAATCATCCACCGAAGGTCGCAAAGACGCCGTTGTTGCCATGGCCTGATCGTAACGCTCCGCGCGCAGCGCCTGGGCAATCAGGTCGTCGGCTGTGTCCAATTTTTCGAACAGGTTGATTTCCTCGGGTGCTTCGAGAATTTGCGTGTCGATCTCCGGTGTATACGAGGTGCCGTCCCGCCGCTCTTCAATGCCGACAATCTTGCTGGCACGGCGGTATGCGGTGAGTAAATTGGCACCATCGTCGCCGGCAAGAAAATTCTGTAATGCGGATATCTTGAATGACATGCGCACCAAATCGTCGTCGGCAAGGGTGGAAAACACCGCGCTGACCAAATCGTGACGAATGCCTTGTCCACGTAAGTGGACCCTTAGCCGTTCCGCGATGAATCCCAGTAGTGGTCGGCCTGTCCCTAGATCCTGCTTATCGAACAGGGATTCTGCCACTTCAAATATCGGTAGAAGGGGAATCCGAAGACGATTTTCCAGAATCAAACGGATGACCCCAAGGGCTGCTCGCCTAAGCGCGAATGGATCCTTGGAACCGGTCGGTTTTTCGTTGATACCGAAGAAACCGACCAAGGTGTCGATCTTGTCGGCCAAGGCAACACAGATGCTGATCGGCGCGTTCGGGCACCGGTCGTTAGGGCCTTGTGGGGAATAATGGTCGGCAATCGCTTCCGCCACGGAATCGTCCTCGCCGTCGTGATGTGCGTAATAGCGACCCATCACCCCTTGAAGTTCGGGAAACTCGCCGACCATGCCGCTCGTGAGGTCAGCCTTGCAAAGAAAGGCCGCACGTGTCGCCGTCGCCGAATCCGCACCGTCGACATAGTTTGTGATCTCAGCCGCAAGCTTGGCAATTCGATCGGATTTTTCGGCCAAGCTGCCGAGTTCGGCGTGAAACACCATCTGTTTAAGGTCGTCGACCCGACTTTCCAACGTGCGGCGCCGGTCTTGCAGCCAAAAGAATTTGGCGTCCGCTAAGCGCGCGCGCAGGACACGTTCGTTGCCAGCAACAATTCTGGCACCCCCGTCCTGTGTCACCATGTTAGATACCATGACGAAGCGCGGCGATAAGGCGCCGTCGGGAGTCACCGCCGAAAAATATTTTTGGTGACTTCCCATGGCTGTGGTCAGGACTTCGGGTGGTACGTCCATGAATTCGGCGTCAATGCATCCCATGTGGACGACAGGCCATTCAACCAACCCGGCATTTTCTGCCACCAACGCCGCGTCGAGCTTGACGGTCAAACCCTCCGACGCTGTGACAGCCCGCGCATCATTCTCGATAAGTGCGCGGCGATCATCGGCGTTCAACATGACAAACGCCTTGGCAATTCGTTTCTTGTAGTCCGCAACGTCAGTCACCGAGAAAGACTCAGGTGCCAGAAATCGATGTCCTTCGGTTTCATCTCCAGATGTGAGATGGCCAAATTCAAAGGGAACTCTGGCCCCGTCTAATAGGCAAAGAATTCGGTGGAGCGGACGAACCCAGCGAAGCTGGTGATCGGACCACTTCATCGATTTGGGCCATGGCACGGCGGCGATAGCCTTTGGAAGGAGGGAAGCCATCACGTCCGCTGTGCGCTGACCCTCATTGTGTAGCACGGCAAAATAGAACGTCCCCTTGTCCAGTTTCCGCTGTTCGAGATTTTGCTTCGGAATGGCGACCGATTTTACGAAACCAGCAATCGCCTTATCGGGCGCGTCAACCCTTGGCCCGCGTTTTTCGACCGAAGTATCCGGTTGTCTTTTGGGCAATCCGTAAATTGCCAAGGTTATGCGGCGCGGCGTGACGAAACGCTCGCTATCGTCAAAGTCGAGACCTGCCGCTTTAATTCCGCTGTGTACAGCGCCTTCCAGTTCTTCTACGGCACGTGCCTGCATTCGCGCCGGAATTTCCTCGCCAAACAATTCCAGAAGTAGATCGGCCAAGCTTTAAGGCTCCGATTTGGACGCACTGTGGACCAGCCACGTCTCGCAGCACGCCTTGGCTAGGGTGCGAACCCGACCAATATAAGCGGCTCGTTCAGTGACGCTGATCGCTCCGCGCGCGTCTAGAAGGTTGAATATGTGGCTGGCTTTCAAGCAGTGGTCGTAACCGGGGAGGGCAAGATTTGCGTCCAATAGGGCTCCACACTGACGCTCGGCGTCCTCGAACTGGCCGCGAAGGATCGTGGTGTCAGCGTGCTCGAAATTGTATGCCGAGTACTCGCGTTCGGCGCGCTGAAACACATCGCCATAACTGACTCCAGCGCCATTCCAGTCAAGATCATATACGTTCTCAACACCCTGAACGTACATCGCTAGGCGCTCTAGACCATAGGTGATTTCCCCGATTACCGGCTGACAGTCGATACCGCCCACTTGCTGAAAATAAGTGAATTGCGTTACTTCCATACCATCGCACCAAACTTCCCAACCGAGCCCCCAAGCGCCCAGTGTGGGGCTTTCCCAATCATCCTCGACGAAGCGAACGTCATGAGAGCGGACATCGATTCCCAGGGCCCCAAGACTGTTCAGGTAAACGTCTTGAATGTTGTCCGGTGAGGGTTTTAGGACGACCTGGTATTGGTAGTAGTGCTGCAGACGATTGGGATTCTCCCCATATCTGCCATCCGCTGGTCGGCGCGATGGTTGTACATAAGCGGCATTCCAGGGAGATGGTCCTAACGCGCGCAAAGTGGTCGCGGGATGAAAGGTGCCGGCGCCGACTTCTATGTCGTAGGACTGCAATAGTACACAGCCATAGTCGGCCCAAAACCCTTGCAGCTTGAGAATTAGGTTTTGAAAGGAAGACATCAAATTTTCCGGCTGTTGATGGCCCGGCGACGCCGCGGCCAAGGTTTCCATCACGAAAACGTAACCAGCCGAAATTTCGCGGTCAAGCGCCACCCTGCGGGCTAGCGTAGGGACATTCCGGACGCTCGCACGCGGCGGGCGCCTCGCGCGGCACGTACGTCTCGCAAATTCGGCATTTCGTCATATCGGCGGTTATCTTTTCGTCTTTGCGTGGGGAACCGTCACTCCTCGACGAGGCACCGCTAGCGAGTCGCCTAATTAGCCGATATCCGTATAAGGCTGCCGCGGCCACGCCGAGGGTAAATAGAATTTTACTGATCATTTGACAGAATTTGCGTTGCCCACGGGGCCACGGTCAAGCGCGAACATGGTTGAACAGGGTAATCGCGCAGAATCATAAACCGAATCGTTGCCATAGGGCGCGAACCTCAAGGGTACCCAACGCGCCGTCGAACCAGTCTGACGGTGTCGTTGGGGCTGTAGAGCGGAAATAACGAAACAAACGCGGCCGTTGTTCGCCAAAACACTTCAGCTTCACCTTGGGGCCGAATCGATCACGCAGCACCGACCGCAGGTCGCCGATGCCGTCGATAATTCCCAATTCCAACGCTTTTCGTCCGGTCCAAAAGGCCCCTGAAAAGATTTCTTTCTCATTTGCCGCTGCAATCCTTTCGCCGCGCCGCGCACGCACGATGCCTTTGAAGCTTTCGTGAATCTCGGTTTGGATTTCGGCCAGTCGGGACACATCGTCCGGATTTTCCGGTCGGAAAGGGTCGAGCGTCGACTTATTTTCGCCGGCGGTATACACACGGCGGTCGACGCCGAGCCGTTCGATAGCTTTGGTGAAACCAAAGCCCGCGGAAATTACTCCGATGCTACCGATAATGGACGAGGGGTCGGCGAAGATTTCATCGGCCGATAGGGCCAGCCAATAGCCTCCGGACGCGGCGACGTCTTCGGCAACAGCGATCACTTCGACTTTGTGTTCCACAGCCAAATCGCGAATGCGTTGGTGCAACAGCGCCGATTGGACCGGAGAGCCGCCGGGCGAGTTGACGCTCAGCGCCACACAGCCGGCACTATTCATGGCGAAGGCGCGTTCTAGGTCGCGATCAAGGCTCGAAATACTCAGGCCCCGCCGCAGGGGGCTGATGCCGCCGATTACGCCGTACAATTTTACCACTGGCACAACTGGCGGCGCGAAGTGTGATCCGACGAAAGGTATTTTGCGTAGTAGACGGCGGAGTTTCATCATTAGGTCCGTGGAGAAATCTCAATTGTGCCAATCATAACACTAGTGCTTGACCATCTCGCAGGACGGCTTGTGCTTCCGTAGTGAACTGGCCGTCACTTCGGTGCATGGTGAGGCCTTGAGCCAAACTCATCCGTGCGTTGACGCCTCTCCTTGTGTAAACGAGGATTCGCTTTGCCGGAACGTGCGCCACTCCGTTCGGCCACAAAGGAAAAACAACTGTACCGCCGGTCCGTCCCCCCAAACATGCTATCAACTCATCCAGACGGTCGGCCCGGTGGATCAGCGTGATGCCGCCACGTGGGCGAACCAGGTTCACACACTGGTCAACCCACACCGATAATCCGCCCGCCATTTCGAATTTGGCGGCCTGCCGATATTGGTCGGGTGACGGAAGGCCACGTTTGGGGTCGAGGTGGGGTGGATTGGCCATTACGTGGTCGAAAGATGCGGGGCGCAAACCGGTTGTCCGGCATACGTCGCTGACGACGATTTTGATACGGTCTTCTAGTCGATTAAGAACGGCGTTGTCTGCCGCCAAACGGGCAATATCCGGCTGGCGTTCAAGGCCCACGATTTGGCAGCCCGGAACGCGGTGGGCAAGGCATAGCGCTGCCGCGCCAACGCCAGTGCCGAGCTCCAGTACGCGGTCGCCTGCCGTCGCCGGAACGGCCGCGGCAAGAAAAACGGAGTCGATTGCGACTCGAAAACCCTTGGTCGTTTGACGCAAGCCTAGGCGGCCATTCAACAGGCTGTCTTCCGTTGTTACCTCGGCCGTGAGAGCCTCAAGCGGTGGCAAAGGGATCTCCGGCATCGCGCAGCAGCCGGTGGGCGCGGTCCAGCTCGTCGTCCTCGACCATTAGCCGGCGCGGTAACGCGCCGATGCTCCCCTCGACGATGCTCGTGTGGGTGTCAAGCACCACACCTTCGATTCCGCCGTCGGCGAGCACCGCGAGAACCCACGACAGCCGAACTGGGTCATTGGTGCGCAAGAGTTCGGTCACGATCGATTTCCCGCTATTGAAACGCATATCATTTTGGTAGACTCCGCGATAATCCTTAGCCTCCGCAATGCTCGTGCAGACGAGGTATGCTCGCGTACATGGGGAGTGCGCGTCAAGGGAGAGCCCAATCGGGAAGGTGGAATAATGACCGTTCTCGCCAAATTGGAGAGCAGCCGACGGTCGGCGCCGCAATCTGCATTTGATCGCTTGCATGGGTTGGTGGCCGACGATCTGCGCGAAGTGAATCGCATAATCTTGGAGCGCATGAACAGTCCAGTGGCGCTGATTCCGCAGCTGGCGGGACATATCATCGCTTCCGGCGGAAAGCGACTCCGGCCGATGTTGACTCTCGGCGCGGCGAAGCTGTGCGCTTATCACGGTCGGCGCCATGTTGATCTCGCGGCGTGTGTCGAATTCATTCATACCGCGACGCTGCTGCACGACGATGTTGTAGATGACAGCGATCTCCGGCGAGGCAGTGCCACAGCGAATAGTTTGTGGGGAAACCAGCCGAGCGTGCTTGTCGGAGATTTCCTATTTAGCCGCTCGTTTCAACTCATGGTCGCCGACGGCTCGCTGAAAGTGTTGGACATCCTCGCTAGCGCCGCTGCCCGTATTGCCGAGGGTGAGGTGTTGCAATTGGTGACCTCCAACGACACCGAGACTAGTGAAAGCGCCTATTTGGAGGTGGTTACTTCGAAGACCGCCGCGCTTTTCGCCGCAGCCTGCCGAATCGGCGCCGTCGTCGCCGAACGGCCATCGGCGGAAGAGGACGCGCTGGAGACTTATGGTCTCAATCTCGGAATCGCATTTCAGCTTGTCGACGATGTTCTCGACTATTCGGCCGGACAAAACAAATTGGGTAAGACTGTTGGGGACGATTTCCGCGAAGGCAAGATTACACTTCCCGTGGTGCTTTCGTACCGACGCGGCAACGAAGAAGAGCGCCGTTTCTGGCGCCGAACCCTTGAGGAAGGAATTCGGCGTGACGGTGATCTCGCCCATGCTATGAGGCTCATGGGTAACCATGGCGCGCTGGTTGATACCGTCGAGCGGGCGCGTCACTACGGCGCTGTGGCACGCGATGCTTTGGGTTTGTTCCCTGATGGCGTATACAAGACGTTGTTAC
Organism: Alphaproteobacteria bacterium; assembly: GCA_012267605.1. Lineage (GTDB taxonomy): Bacteria > Pseudomonadota > Alphaproteobacteria > JAAXGF01 > JAAXGF01 > JAAXGF01. The sequence continues at coordinate 20,932 of JAAXGF010000110.1, forward strand.
GCGAGATTGTCGACTTCTGCATTGAACGCCTTCATTAATGCTGCGCGGGAAGATTGGGTGATTCACTGCGGGCGTCCACGCGTTGCAAATGGAAATCGCGATTGGAAAATTGATCGGCAATCCACCTGGGGCCGACGTTTTCCATGAAGGTCATTGTTCTCGCGGCTGGAATTGGCGCGCGCTTGGGCCGACCCCATCCCAAGCCTCTGACGACTTTGGTTCACGGCCCCACCATCATGGACGAGCAAATTTCCGGACTTTTGCACTACGTGCCGGCTGAGGATATTTGCCTTGTCGTCGGCTTCAAGAGGCAAATGATTCGCGCAAAATTTCCCTATTTCGCCCATGTTGAAAATATCGATTTCCGTACCACCAACACCTCCAAGAGCTTGCTACTGGGTTTGCGCGAGATTGGTGATTGCGACGTACTTTGGTTGAACGGTGACGTTGTATTCGATCATCATGTGATAGGCCGTCTGATTGCCGAGATAAACTCGTGCATGGCGGTAAATACTGCCTTGGTCGACGATGAGGAGGTCAAGTATCGCACAAACAGTGATGGCACCATTGCTCATGTTTCGAAGGAATTGGGCGACGCTTTGGGTGAGGCTGTCGGCATCAACAAGGTATCGGCGAGGGATGTGCCACTGCTAATAGACTGTCTCGAGGCCTGCGACGATCGGGATTATTTTGAAAAGGCGTTGGAGCTGGCTATTTCGAGGGGTCTAAAGTTGTATCCCGTCGACGTTTCGGACCTATTTTGCTGCGAGATCGATACCGAGGCCGACCTAGCCATGGTCAATGTGAAATTTGCGGGGAGTGCCCAGTGAGTGCCGCTCGTAAGAGAGACGCGTACCAGCGTTTGACACCACCGTCGAATTCTGTAGTTGAATGGGCCGTGCTGTGAAGATCGCCGTCCTAGGCGCCGGCGGTTTCGGGACGGCGATTGCGCAGAGCATTGCCCCCAGCGTCACAGCGGTGACCCTTGTTGCACGCAGTGCGGACATCGTCGAATCAGTTAATCGACGGCACCGAAACCGTTATTATTTGCCGGACGTGCCGCTGCTCGAGAACGTACGCGCACATGATTTCGCCGGGGCCGAAGCGGTGTTGAGAGACGCCGACGTCATCACCTTTTGCGTTCCATCTAGCGTTACCCGGGATGTGGCCCGGGATGTTGCGGAGTCGGTTGCAGGCAAGATTATTATGTCGACGGCCAAGGGCATCGCTTTTCCGTCCCTAGAAACCATGTCGGAAGTTATCACCGCTGAAACTTCGCCGGCTGAGATTGTTACCTTGTCTGGTCCGACGTTCGCCGACGAGCTGGTCCGCGGATTCACCAGCTATGCTACCTTGGGCGGAGATGGCCCCACGGCTCGAAAGCTGGCCGAGGAGATGTTTGGCGATAGCAATTTGCACATGGATTTCTGCGACGACAGGCGTGGTGTGGAGTACTGTGGAATTTTGAAGAACGTATTTTCCATAGCGGTCGGAATCATTGACGCCTTTGCCCAGAGCAACAACACTCACTTTGGCTTCTTGAATTATTGTTACAAGGAAATGTGCCGCTTTCTGGCAGTTCTGTGCGCCGACACGTCCATATCCCAAAAGTTTTGCGCGTTCGGCGATTTTACCCTTACCGCCAGCGTTGATAAGAGCCGTAACCGCACCTTGGGCATGATGATCGGCAAGAATTTCATCGAGGTTGATCAGGTCAAGTCCGGAATTATTTTCGAAGGCAGCAAATCAATTCACGCGATCCACAAAATCGCCCGCGACAATGGCCTAAAAGCACCGATCACTGACTTCGTCAACGGCATCTTCACCGGCGAGACCGACACACCCCTGGAGTATCGCGTCATGCACTTGCTGAAGCAACTGGGGGACGCCTGAAGGGTTTGAGACGAACTATTTCGGTACATTCAATATGATTCCAATATGATTCGGGCGTTCTCACTGATTCTCGCCGCGAAGGGCGGTGTTGCCATCGTGAACCTCGCCTCCATCGTGTCACACCTTTCGCTTTTGGCTGCGATCCACCGGCGTGAGCCTATAGTCGAATGTACTTCTGTCGCGTCACGTGAAAAATCGCTGGGTCAAATTTCTTGAGTGCGTAAAAGTTAATGGCAGGGAAAATACCTAGGCTGTTCACCTTTGGAATTTACAGTTATTGCGAGAAGGCCCGTTGGGCCCTTGAGTGGCTCGGCGTGCCCTTTGTCGAAGTGCGCTGGCCGCCGGGCCCGCACCGGCTACTGGCACGTCGTGTAGGTGCAAAAAAGACGACAGTGCCAATCCTGAAGTCGGGCGATATCGTCTTCCAAGGCAGCGGCAAAATCATGAATTGGGCAGAGCACGAAGCCGTGGGCTCTGAGGCGTCGCTTGTGCCTCGGGGCGACATGGATGAAGCACGAGAGATCGAGAAGCGCGCGGACAATGTGGTCGGCGTGCAGGTGCGCCGCCACTGCTATGCGGAAATGATCTGCCATCACCAACATTTGGTGAAGCCCGCCTTATTCATGAATACGGCCCCATTTTACCGTCTGTTGGGTAACCTGATGTGGCCCGTGACGAGACGTTACATTAGAGATGGGTATGACGCGACGCCGGAGTCGGCGCCGGATAGCCGCGCAAGGCTGGAATGCGAACTCGACTGGCTCGACAAAAAACTTGCGGATGGCCGTCGTTTTATGGTGGGGGATCGTTTCAGTAGAGTCGATATTGCGGTGGCAAGCCTATTGGCCCCGATCGTACGCCCGGTGCAGGTCGAAGCATATCGGGCAATGTCATTCCCGCCGGCACTTGCCAAGGACGCGGCGCGCTGGAACAAACGTCCATTAGTGCGATGGGTCAGGAACCTATACGACGCGTATCGAAAGCCAGGTGCAAATACGCCGTACTAAAGTGATCGATCAAGTCGGCTTGGGTGCCAACGACTGACGGCGAGGCCGGTTAATTTGGTACCAATTTGTCGCGTCCGATGGTGGCGAGGACTATGTACCTTACGATGCCGCCCAAAGCGCTAAGACACCGAAAATCCAGATGCCCAGCATGGTTCCAGCGATTACAAAGGTGCCCAGCCATTTACCACTGTTTTTAGCCGCTTGCGAATTCCGATTGTTTGCAGGTTCATTCAAATTGTCCGACTCGCTTTCCCAGATTCGCCGGGGGACAACACTGATTCCGGGAACACCAGGTGCTTCGACTTGGTAGCGAGCGACCGGCAGCTCCCTCGTATTGGCGTTGAGACGTATCATTGCACCAGAATATTTTTGAGCCGGCCATCGAGGTTGCGAACGACATGGCTCGGTTTCTCCTCCTCCTCCTATGATGACTGTCCAGCGGGGATTGGATTCTCCGCGCGTTTGAAGGTTGTGAAGTCGTCGAACACCCAGCCGTTCTTGAGGGTTTCGTAGATGATGGCGAGCAGCT
>JAAXGF010000251.1 GCA_012267605.1 Alphaproteobacteria bacterium
GCTCTGGGGGCAATCGTAGCCAGCGCGGTGTCGTCGAAGACTGACCTTGTCGTTGCCGGCGCTGATCCGGGATCGAAGGCAAAAAAAGCTAACGGCCTCTGTATCAAGGTTCTGAATGAAGATGATTGGCTCGACCTCATTGGGGATTCAAATCATGGAACTCAACAAGGAGAGTAGCTCACTTGCGACCGAAGTATTTCAGCCCCATCTTTAGTCGATCCGTGGTAGCATCAATTTGGCGGGTTGAGCCAATTTTGAACGTTTGACGTGAGATTGGCTAAATTCGTGTGGTGGTAAGAAGTCTCGTATCCTACGATTATCCCTGGTACGAATTATAGAGAATTGGAAATGTCTTCGATTTCGAATAGGGTCAGCGGAGTGGGCGATCGTTTAACGATGCCCATTCGGCATTTTTGGAAGCGCATGCGGGCGGTTCGCCTGAGGACCGGCGTCCGTATCGCCGAAGCAGTTATTCTGTTACTGCTGATCTATTTCCTCGGCGGCATGTTTTGGATTCACGAGATCGACGACGATCCCGATTTCGCACCGCCGATTGAGTTCATGCCGCCAAGATCGAGTCACGCTGTCGCCATCTCCGCAGCCCTGGTCGACCGAGAAATCAACCGTTATCGCTGGACCGCGAACGATCCATTCTTCATGCCAGCCGCGGTTCTCGACAATATGCCGAGCTTTCAACAGGGCATTATCGCCGCTATCGCTCGCTTCACCATCGAGTTGACCGACCAAATCGGGCGAACCCGAGAATCCAGCCAGGCCGATCCGGATTTGGAAAAAGCGCTGGGCCTGTTGAAATATTCTGGTCGCATTTGGGTATTCGACTTTTCAACGTCGTTCGCACCGACGGCGACGTCGGAGGCCCAATATCAGGCTGGAGTCAATGCACTTCAGCGATACAATCAGCGCCTGTCGGAGGGATCTGCCGTATTCGACCCCCGCGCCGACAACCTGTTTACCACCCTCGCGCGATTGGAAACCGATATCGGTTCGTCCTCGGCGACCATTGAACGCCACCTCAACAAAAGCCACGCCACCTCTAGTTTCGTTCCCGATACTTTGGGCGACGATATCTTTTACGAAGTCAAGGGTCGGCTGTACGCGTATTTCCTCATCTTACGAGACCTACAGGCCGACTATCACAAGGTCATCGCCGAACGGCACCTGGAATCGTCGTGGGCACAAATGCTGGAGACCTTTAAGACTGTGGTCGAACTCAAGCCGCTGGTCGTTACCAACGGCGACCCCGACGGCATCATGTTGCCGAATCACTTGGCCGTACAGGGTTTTTATCTGTTGCGCGCGATTACCCAATTGCGCGAAATCAAGAGTATCCTCCTGACCTAACCGACGCTTCAGGCCTAATTTACCACGACGACAAGACCAAGGGCGACGGTCGCGGCGAGAACCATGGTCCGCGTCAACCAGGTCATTGCAAGCCCGCTCCTTGCGCCGAAGACATGTTCCGCAAAAGTGATTGCGGCATCGCTGAGATCCCGCCGAAACGCACGCGCACCCATCACGATGAAACTCAACGCACCGGCAATCTGTCCCATGATCGATGGCACCAGTCGCCGGTAAAACCAATCGGCATCCAAGTTGACCGCCGGAATGTCGTGAGGTTCGCGATCAGTGAGGCGCAGCCAACAGAATGCAAGAATGGCAAACATGAGCAACTGCATTTGAGTGAGCACGTGGGTGGCGTCGTATGGCACGTAACTCACCGGGTACGGAAGCAAGCTGTATAGCAGCGTCGGAAATGAGCCGTTGTAAACGCACACCACCGCCGCGATCCCCATGGCGATCAACATGTTGACGGGAGGATCTGAAACCTGAATACCCGAATCCTTGGCAAAGAAAGCGTGAAACGGAATCTTTATGCCGGCATGATGAAGCACGCCCGCAGAAGCAAACAGAAGTGCCAACCAAACCCAAGGATACCCTTCTTCCAGTGCCGCAGCCATAACCATGGATTTGCTGACAAAACCACTGAATAGGGGAAAGGCCGAAATCGAGGCGGCGCCTACAATGCAGAAGCCAGTCGTCCACGGCATCGTCTTATAGAGCCCACCAATCTCGGAACTCTTTATGGTCCCCGTCATATGCAACACTGCGCCCATCGACATGAACAGAAGGCCCTTAAAAATGACGTCGTTGAAGGCATGGGAAACAGCACCGTTAATCGCCAGCTCCGTGCCCAGTCCAATGCCGCACACCATGAAGCCAAGTTGGTTGATCATGCTGTAGGCCAGCACGCGTCGTAGATCGTTTTCGATCACCGCATAAAATACCGGGAAGAGCGTCATCACGACGCCGACATAGATCAGCGCCTCGGTTCCTGGAAAGCAGCGAACAAGCGCATAAATCGCAACCTTTGACGTAAAAGCGGAAAGAAAAACCGTTCCGGTTGGCGTCGCCTCTGGGTAAGCATCGACGAGCCAATTGTGGAGAAACGGAAAACCACACTTGATTCCGAAGGCGATCAGGATAAGCCACGAAGCGGAAGAATCGAGACCGATATAGCCAACGTTCATCGTGCCTGTGTCGAAGTAGTGAATGGTGATACCGGCGAAAAGGAGGAGGCCGGAAACGACTTGGACGGACAGGTAGCGAAACCCAGCTGCTCGCGATTGCGGCGTGCGCCGCGCCCAGACCAGAAAGACCGACGAAACCGCCAGCACCTCCCAGAACAAAAACAATGTCATCAGATCGCCGGCGAACACCGCCCCCAAGGCGCCGCCGGCGTATACCAACGCAGCAACCTGTTGGAGCTTGTCACGGGAATGCAAGGAAAAGACGATCGAGATAAATGCGGCGAGGTGAAAGAGAATGCCGAAGAGCAAACTCAGGCGATCGACCCGGACCAACGCCAGGGTTAGGTCAAACACCGTCAAGTCCCAACCGTCCGCGAGCCCGTAAAGATTGATCCCACCGACAATGGGCGTCAGCAACATCACCGCCGCGCGCACGCGCGATCCACAAACCAGAACCCCAACGGCGCCGACAAAGAACACAAGAAACGGTGGTAGACTAGCTATCACCGTAATAGTCCTCGCGCCGTTTCACGAGCTTGCGCAGGCCCTTCGCGATGACGACCAAGAGGCAGTACGCGGAAAAACCATAAATTGCATAAAATCCATAAAGGTGCTCGAAGGGATGAGTGACGTGCCGATGAAAAATGAAATCGAACGCGAACAAACCGGCGCAGGTAGCGCAAGTTAACCATACCAACAATCTTATGTTTCGCGGGTTGTCGAATAGATGCTGCTTTTTCATGCCGCGCCATCCAAATTTACGACCGGCGAGAGCAATTGGTAGAGCGGTTGCGGATAGAAAAACAGCGCCAGGCAAGCAAACGCCGTGACGGTGATGGCGATCATACAGGCCAAAGGTGCCTCCCGAATTTCGGTCGTTTTGCTATCTCCAGGGGGAGGTGCGAAAAACGCCCGAATCGGAATCGGAAGCAAGTAGGCCACGTTGAGCAATGAACTGATCACCAGAGCCGCGAGCACCAATCGTTCGCCGGCAGCGAGCGTACCCAACGCAAGGTACCATTTACTCCAAATGCCACCGAATGGCGGCAGGCCAATAACACTAAGACTTCCAATGAGAAAGGCTGTCATGGTAAATGGCATAGCGCGGCCCAAGCCCTGCATTTGGCTCACTTCAGTCTTGTGGCTCGCGACCAAAATCGCGCCGGCACAGAAGAAAAGCGTGATCTTTGCGACAGCGTGCATCGCCACGTGGAGCGCGCCGCCGACCACCGCGAAAGAGTTGGCCAGTGTCGCACCCAGCACAACATACGAAAGCTGGCTGATCGTGGAATACGCAAGCCGGGCCTTCAAATTATCCTTGGTCATAGCCACGAGGGAAGCCACAAGTATGGTTATGGCTGCGACATACGTAATCCACTGGCTGACTCCCAGATCCGCCAGCAAGTCAATGCCGAAAATGTAAAGCGATATCTTCAGGATGGTGAACACGCCTGCCTTGACAACAGCAACAGCGTGAAGCAGTGCGCTCACCGGTGTCGGCGCGACCATCGCCGCGGGAAGCCAGCGATGAAAGGGCATGAGCGCGGCCTTGCCGACACCGAAAACGTACAGGGCGAATAGTATCGCGATAACCATCGGAGGCGCTTGGTCGCGCAGTATCCCGCCGGGGACAAAATCAAGATGTCCTGCTATCCCCCAAGTCCACAAGATCGCGAGGAGCTGAAACAAAATCGATGTGCCGAGCAGAATCCCCAAATAGACACGGCCGGCACGCTTGGCCGCCTCGCCACCGGCGTGAGTCACCAGAGGGTAAGTCGCGATGGTTAGAGCCTCGTAAAACACGAACAGCGTGAACATGTTTCCCGAGAAGGCAATGCCGATCGTACTGGCCAACGAGACTGCAAAGCAGATGTAGAACCGAGTTTGATTCTTTTCGGCATGTCCCCGCATGTATCCAATGGCGTAAATCGTCGTCACCAACCACAGAATGCTCGCGACGGCGGCGAACAGCATGCCCAGTGGTTCCAGCTCGAAGGCCAGCGACAAGCCAGGTAAGATCTCGAGGATCTGAAGATGCGGGCGCCCGCCGGACGCCACAGTGGGGAACAATGAGCAAACCAACAGGATCAATACGATTGCTGCCAGCACACTCATGCTTTCGCGCAGATCGGCGTCGACGCGACAAATCCAGATGAGAAACGCACCGACCAACGGTGTGATCAGAGCCAAGCCCATTGTCCATTCCGCGCTCACGGTATGGACGCCAATAATTCGTTGGCCGCAGCACGGGCAACACCGACTGTGGGTTCCGTATCGATACCGAAATAGATGCAAGCCACGGCAAGCGCTACGGTGGGAATGACTAAGCTCGCTGGCGCTTCGCATCGAGCGCCCTTCCCGTCTGGCGGTGACTGAAAATAGGCGACTTCGACAACGCGCCAAACATAAACCACCGCGAATAGCGAGCTGACCAACACCGCCGCTGCAACCAACCAAAGGTCTTGTTCCAGGGCGGCGCTTACGAGATACCATTTGCTGACGAACCCGCCGGTTAGCGGAACGCCAATCAGGCTAAGTCCAGCAATGACGATACAAGCGAAGGTAATCGGCATGCGGCGACCCAGTCCGCGCAGCTCAGAAAGTTCCACGCTTCCCAATCGATAAACTGCGCAAGCAAGGGCGAGAAAAAGCGCTCCTTTCATCGCCGCGTGGTTAAATATGTGCACGATCGCAGCGGTCAAGCCCGTGTGGCTGGCAAAACTCAGCCCAAGCACCATGTAGCCGATTTGAGCGACACTGGAATAGGCGAACATCCGCTTCACGTTTTCTTGAAAGATCGCTACCAAGGAACTGACGAGGGCGGCACAAAGTCCAAATACCATTAGAATTGGGCCGAGGCTCATGGTCTCGAAAGAGAACACGCCCCCGAACACGGTATAGATGAAACGGACGAGGACGTAGACACCGACCTTGGTCGCCGTCGCGGCAAGGAAAGCGGAAACTAGTGCGGGCGCGTGGGTGTATGCGTTCGGCAACCACGCGTGCAACGGAAATAGCGCCAATTTGAGACTGGCACCGACAACGATAAAAGCAAATGCGGCCTTGACCGCTCTTGAATCGTCCACCTGCTGCAGACGTTGCGCCAAATCCTCCATGTTCAGCGTTCCGGTGACGGCGTAAAGCAATCCGATTCCGGCGAGAATAAACGTCGCGCCGATCGTCCCCATGATGAGATATTGAAACGCCGCCATGAGCGCCCGCCGATCGCGGCCAAGTGCCACCAACGCATAACTCGCCAGTGACGAAATTTCCAAAAAGACATAGAGATTGAAAGCATCCCCGGTCACGGTGATTCCCAGTAGACCGGTCAGCACCAGCAAAAATATGCCGAAAAAGAAATTCTGGTGGTCGCGACTCATATCGCCAGGTGCAACACGAAAAGCGCTAGTGGTTACCAGTGCACCCATGCCAGCTACGATGATCAGTACAAACGCGGTCAAAAGATCGATTCTATAGACGATGCCATAGGGCGCGGCCCATCCACCCATGGCGTAGGAAAGTGGCCCGTTTGCCACCACATGTACCAACAACGCGAGGGCGATGACGAAGGTAATCCACGACACCGCGACGGCGAACATCCAGGCAACCAGCCCCTTCCGTATGAGAACACATACCGGAGCCGAAATGAGCGGCAGAACGACCTGTAAAGCGGGCAGATGAGACGAGATCATTCCTCGTCCTGTTTTCGCATCTCCGCCTCTTCCACACTGCCGTATTCCTCCTTGATACGGGTGACGAGCGCGAGCCCCACAGATGTCGTCGCGACGGCAACGACAATCGCGGTCAAGATCAAGACGTGCGGAAGGGGATTTGAGTAAACGTCAAAACCCTCTTTGAGGATCGGCGCTGTCCCACCCTCGACCTTTCCAATCGTGATGTAGATGAGGAACACAGCTGTCTGGAAAATATTGAGGCCGACGAGTTTCTTTACCAGGTTGTCACTGGCCATTACGAGATATAGTCCGATCATCGTCAGAACGACGGCGACCCAATAGTTGAAAACGCCCAGCGTCGTCATTCGAATGTGGCCATAGACGTTTGCCGACCTAATGGCTACGGCCAGTGAAGGCAAAAAAAATCGCCGTCATAACCGCGGCCACCGTGATTCCGACGCCAAGCTCGATAATAAATATGCCGAGATGATTGCCAGCCGCTGGATCATCGGCAAAAACGGCGTATTCCAAAAAATTGCCCCCGGCGAATAATGCCCACACACCGACACCCGAGAATATCAGCGCGCCGAGAGCGACGAGAATGATCAATACTCGATACTGGACGATACGTCGCGCCTTACCTACGCCGTATACCAAGCCGTAAAGAATGAATCCCGAGGCGAAAATTACGCCCGCCTGAAAGCCACCCCCGGGCCCGTAGTCGCCGTGAGTCTGAACATATAAGGCGAACAGCCAGATAAACGGAAGGAGCTGCTTGGTGGCAACCCGCAATACGGCGAATTCGTGCATGTTAATTCTTTCGATCGCCGTGCCGGCGGCTGAACAACGCGAGCACGCTAATGCCAGCAGCAAATATAACCGTCACCTCCCCCAGGGTGTCGTAACCGCGGTAACTGGCGAGAACGGCCGTCACTACGTTAGGAATTCCAGCTTCAGTCATTGACTGACCGAGGTACCGCGACGCAACGTGGGTATGGGCCGGCGCATCCGCCGCGCCAAAGGGCGGTAAATCCGACAGAGCATAAAACAGTGCACCCCCGGTCACCGCGACGACGACGAGCGCCACCAGGACATTACCCTGGCCCGGTCTTTCCCCCTGCCCTGTCAGCCCCACAGCGGCCAACATCAATACCGTGGTAATCCCGGCGCCCACCGCCGCCTCGGTGAATGCAACGTCCACGGCGTCGAGGATCACCCATAGCCCGGCCATGAGCAGGCTGTAAAAGCCTAGGAGCATGACCACGGCAACCAAATTGTGGAGCCAGATCAGTGCTGCCGCGGTGAGTACCAGTAGCACGGGGATGAGGATGACGGCGAAATCTACGATGAGTCGTTTTCCTTTTGGCGGGTCCATGGCTTCACACCGTCGGCCAGCGCAGCATGGCTAACGGCATGGTTCGCGGTAGGCGTGGTAAAAAACAGAAAAACGGGAATGAGCAAGAGTTTCAGGCTCGTCTGGCTAAATCCGGCCTCGCACATCAGGCCAACAACAATGAAGCCAGCGCCGAGCGTATCTACGAGTCCCGCCGGATGAAGTCGGGTGAAGAAATCGGGCATTCGCAACACGCCGATCGCGCCAACCAAGAGAAAGAACGAACCGGCGATCAAAAACGGCCAGCTCAAGTACTCCGCCACCAAGCTCACGGGCTATCTCCCAGATGGCCGTGCGTGAAGTACTTTAGGGCTGCCAAGGTACCGACGAAACTAATCAACGCATAAACCAAGGACAGGTCGATGAAATCCGGTCTCTCGGTGAGAAACCCGAGCACCGCGATCAAGAGAACGGTCTGGGTGTTGGCAACATTGACCGCGAGGATTCGATCGAAGATCGTCGGGCCGGCGATGGCTCGCACGAGCGTAATCCCCATGCCTAAAATGACGGCGACCAAGGTGATAAAAATCATTGATGACCGCTCTCTAGCGCTGTCACGCGCCGATCCAAGACTCCGGCTTCGAGTTCTGCCAAGTTCTCGGGAGTCAAGCAATGAACTTGAATGCGCCCATGTTCGACCGCGGTTGCGACGGTGCCCGGCGTCAACGTAATCGAATTGGCGTGAATCACCGTAACCAGATCACTCTTTTGACCGGCCGGAACCCACGTCAATACCGGACTGATCGGCAGCCGAGGATGAAGAATTTTGCGCGCAACATCGATGTTGGAAAGCACGACCTGCCAGAAAAGCCAAGGCAGATAAGCGAGCAAACTGCCAGTGAGATGAAACGGATACGCTTCGTGATCGATAACTTCCATACGCATGGCAAGGAAAATTGCGAACACGGAGCATCCCACGCCCATGACCAGGAAAAACGGTGTAAAAAATCCGGAAAGAATCAGCCAAACGCCAAACAAGACCGAGAAAAGACCGAAGGTGTGCGCCAATTTGCGTCCCCCGTACACCTGCTTAACCTAATCGGCGCTACGACGTTACCAAGTTTGCCAGGCCGTCAATGTTTTCGGGAACGAGTATGCATGATGGGCGGGAGCTCGCCAAGCCGAAACGGATGATGACGCTATGCAACAAACCAAAAGGCGAAGTTCTCGCTGGGCCCCTTCGTGACCGCACCTCAGCGCAATAGCGTCAGATCGCGCCCGGTCGAGTACACCGCGTTGACTTGTCGGAGCCTATTAAATTTGCCCGCCGACGTCGTCGAAAAAAGTGGAAAGGTTGCCACCAACCAAAGCAACGGCGGCGACAATCGCAAGCGCGATACCCGCGGCGATCAAGGCGTACTCCACCGCGGTGGCCCCGCTTTTCTCATTCAATAGGAAGTTATAAATATTCTTCATGGTACAGCCTTTACGCAATCACCAGTAATTCGTACTGTGGACTGTACACTATCTCGATTTCGGAATCAACATAATCAAAACACAACGTCATATTTATAATAATATCATGAGCAATATTTATGAAAAATGAAATATAGTCATATTAACGATTGCAGATTTTAGAATACTATTAAACAGAATAATTTGGTATTATATTGATGAATTAAGATGTCGGCGACGACGGAATTGGCGACCGGGAGGGATTCACTTCATTTTTCTACCACCTTGGGCGCCACTTGTTTGAAATTTTGGGGTGTACCCAAAAAGCGAAATGAGTTGCCACCGATTTGAGCCGCGCCGGGGCGTGCATGTCAAATAGAGCCACTTGCGCCATCATCATCATTGGCGACGAAATCTTGAGCGGCCGAACGACGGACGCGAACTTGCCTTATTTTGCCCGGCGCCTCGATGAGCTTGGCCTCGTGCTTCGAGAAACCCGTGTCATTCCTGACTCAATCGCCGTGATCGCGAGCACCGTTAACGAATACCGCGCACAGGTCGACTTCGTGCTGACCACCGGCGGGATCGGCCCGACCCACGACGACGTTACCGCCCGCGCCGTTGCGGATGCCTTCGGTGTGCCGGTCGAGCGCCACCCGGAAGCCGCGCGGAGGCTCGAATCCTATTATTCTCGCCGGGGAACGAAACCAAATGCCGCACGAATGCGAATGGCTGATATGCCGCGCGGCGCAACGCTCATCGACAACCCAATCAGTCAAGCACCCGGATTTCAGATTGAGAACGTCCTTGTCCTCGCCGGTGTTCCGGAAATCGCCCGAGCCATGTTCGAGGAAATCGTCCCGCGCTTTGGGCGTGGCACCCCCTTGGTAACGCAAACGATCGTCACGACCTTGCCGGAAGGCGCATTCGCGAGCGACTTGGCCGAACTTCAGAGCCGCCACCACAGGGTACGGATTGGCAGCTATCCGATCTACGAACGAAATCGCCACAGCGTTCACCTGGTTTTGCGCGCGGATGATTCCGACTTGTTATCCACCGCCGCCAAGGACGTCGACTCCCTTCTCGCGCAATTGAGCCGGTCGCCAAAGGATCGTTCGTAGTTTTTGGTTGGTTCGGCGATAACCGGTCTCGCGGTTAGCGTTGCCCGAAAGTAGGTATCAGGGAATAGGCAGGCTTGTGATATATCGGGCCGAACGGCTAGCCTGTGGGAGCGGTAAAATCCCGATGGGCGACTAGGGAACGCGTACATCCAACCCCACGGGAAATTCGTGGTCCCTGCTTTTCCGGATTGGTGGTTTCCACAAGGATAACACCGACCCAATTGGCCGCGTGGTGGAATTGGTAGACACAGCAGACTTAAAATCTGCTTCCGTTATACGGAGTGCCGGTTCGAGTCCGGCCGCGGCCACCAATTATTTCAATGGGTTATGTTGAATGAGGCGCAGCTAGCTGGATTTCACTCTTGTATGTAGGTACCACATAGGTACCACAAGAATGTAGCCGCGAACGTAACTGCCCAGGTGCCTCA
>JAAXGF010000088.1 GCA_012267605.1 Alphaproteobacteria bacterium
ACGGGATCAGACCTGGACAGTTACGTAGTAGCGGCCAAACCCAACGATAGTTGGCCCCCACATTTTCGGCACCATTCCCGTCACACGACCGAAGAATTTGAGCAGGACTAAACCATCCTCACGCCGTTGCCGATGCTCGATCGAGCCAAGAAAAACTTCCGGCGAAATTGCAGTCGGTTTGGTCTTATTCCGTGCTTTTGCCATCGTGCCACGTGCCTGGGAATAACATAAATTTGACCAGCGATACCGCTATCTTTTTCGGGGAGCAAGGGAACCAAAAATATGCGAAGCTGAACTTGTTCCACGTTATAGTGGATGATGTTGGGTTGGGATGACTGGTCGTTGGCTCCGGGGGGATTAGTCCTCGGCGTCCACCGATTACGGTCGATCTGCCCCCATGAGCTGCCGATCCAGCAAAAATTGATCGCTGATTTGACTTCGAAAAACGTTGGACACATCGCAGGTAAATAATTGGTTTTACATCACGGGATTTCCTCACGTTCTCTATCTGATACGGTTTACAAGCCATTGATAAAAAGCGATTTGCTATTGACAGAATTGAAGAACAATTTGATAGCCGCTCTGGGTATTGGGCGCTAAAAAGAGGTTCCCGCGTTTCTTGAGCGTTCTCCAGGTCGTACAATCGAAATTGCTGCGAACATCATGACCGCGAACTCGGATTTCTCGTCCACCAAGCCGTTACGGCTGCAACGGCGGCGCAGCCTGTTGGATTTCCTCCGACATGGCGGCGCCAACATCGTCGGCAATTGGTATGACACAGCGTACGACAAACCGTTCATCTCATCACGGCGTCTCATGCGGCGATTTTGCGTTGCCAATGATCCCCAATCCGTGCGGCAAATTCTTGTTTCCAATGCCGACAACTACAGAAAAAGTATTGTATTGCGGGGTTTGCTCGCTCCCAGCCTTGGGGAGGGCCTGATCCTCAGCGAAGGCAAGGATTGGCAACGACGAAGGCGCGCCATCGCTCCGGCGTTCAATCCCAAACGAATTCACGCCTATGTCGATCCAATGTTGGTTGAGACCCGAAAAATGCTGGGTCGTTGGGATCGCTGGCCGGTCGGAAAGCCCATAGACATTTTCGCAGAAATGACCCAACTTGCCCTTGCCATCGTTTGTCGGACCTTGTTTTCACTCGATCGCGAGGGCATCGTCTCCCAGCTTCGTGAAATCCTTGGACGGTGTTACCACGCCAAGAAACGGATACCGATCGCCGATCTTCTGGGATTTCCGCGGTGGATTCCACGCCGTGGCTTGGGCAAAGCTAAGGTAGCCGCGACCGATCTCGACCGAATTCTATTCGCGCTTATCGCCGAACGGAGGCAGGTCGACATCGGCGAGGATCTCTTGTCAATGCTGTTGGAATGGCGTGAGGAGGGGGGCTTCGCCGACAGGCAAATTCGCAACGAAATTGCCACGTTTCTCGTCGCTGGACACGAAACCACGGCCGTTACCATGGCGTGGACTTTCTACCTGTTGGCGACACATCCCGAAGCCGAGGCGCGTCTATTTGGCGAATTGGCTAAGGAACTGAAGGGACGGGAATTCGGAGCTGCCGATTTTTCCCGCCTTTCATTCTTGCGTGCAGTGTTGGATGAATCCCTGCGCCTATACCCGCCTGCACACACTATCCTCCGCGAGCCTTTTGCCGATGACCAGGTTTGCGGGCATGAGGTGCGGACCGGTGCTATCGTTCTCGTGGTGCCATGGCTATTGCACCGCCACCGGCGCTATTGGAACCGGCCCGACGCCTTCGAGCCTGAACGCTTCTTGAACAAGCGGGAGGACAAGAAATATATCTATATTCCGTTCGGTATCGGCCCGCGCGGCTGCGTCGGCGCGAGTTTCGCAATGATGGAAGCCATGGCGGTGGTGGCAACGGTCGCTACGCGCTACAAACTGCGACTAGCCTCCGATGTTCCGGTGGAACCGGTAGGACTGATTACGCTGAAACCGGGAAACAGCCTTCCTATGTACCTCCAAGCGCGCGACCAATCCCCGCTTTGATCCGTCCATCCGCCGGCAAACCCCCGGCATGGCAACTCAACGCCGCCAAATGACTCACAAGTGTGGAAATTGGCTTGAACCGAGACACTAATTGGCCTGCGGTTCTCCGTTCAAATCGAATTTTTGTACTTCGGCATTAGACCGCAGATCTTCTACCAATTTGGTCACAACTTCCTGAGAAACTTGAGCCTGCAAGGTACCGCGCAGTTCCTCGAAACTGGGGGTTTGCGCTTCCCGCCGGTCCTCAACTTTGATCACGTGCCATCCATAGGGCGTCTTCACTGGGGATTGGGTAATCTCACCAACACCCAGCTCAAAGGCCGCTGCGGAAAACTCAGGCACCATAGCCTCGCGGGTGAAATAGCCAAGATTTCCACCATTGTCTTTGGACGGACCAATCGACCTCGTCATCGCCAATTGAATGAAGTCCGCACCCCCCTTCAATTCTCCAATAATTTCGCGCGCTTGTTCTTCACTCTCGACCAAAATGTGGCGGGCGCTAACTTCATCCTTGGGAGGCATGGATCCAACTGTATCTTTGTAGCGCTTGCGGAGGGAATGTTCACTGATCGAAGAGGCCAAAGTTTCCTTTAAATACTCTTGGCGGATCAGCTGGTCCTCAAGCATGGCCAGCCGGCGTTTCATTTTGTCACTGTTAGAATAGTTATTTCGTCGTGCTTCGTTTGCGATAAGCTTAAAACTGATCACCTGCTCCAGAAGTTCGGGGAAAATTTTTTCGAGGGGATGGCCCTGATATTGGGCTGGCAAATTCTCGTGAAAGGTTTCGATAACGGACCGATGTATCGGATCGCCGTCCACGATAGCGACGACCGGGTCTTCTTCCGCGTACGGCGTCGAAATCGGCGCGACGATCAGGGTCGCCATGAGTATGAATAGGGTGAGCTGCGCGGCGGTGCGATTCTTCATGGTGAATTTCCATTGATCATGATGTACAGTTTGGATCGACAGGCCATTTAGCGGGGTGATTCGAGACGCCAAATTGATGCGATGCCATTTCCCAGCCACAAGTTGGCAAATTCGCCCCAGCCGTTGTTTTACATCGCGCCAAAATTCGGGTTACGAAGTCCGAACCACGACACTGCGAAATCCATCCGCCACGGGTGACCAGGTGTTCGTAAGGAACACCCAACAAATCGGTGGAATCTGTACACTACATTCCCGCTGTGCGGATCACAACGTCTTTCGCGGGTGCGTAAGCTCGCGCGCGGCCCGTAGTACCGCCGATTCTGGTGTGCTCGGTATCCAGGAGCGGCTCGATTGCCTATTGGGCTGTCCAGCCCCCGTCCATCGACAACGCGGCACCGGTCACGGAACGGGCAGCGTCACCACAAAGCCAGACAATTAGGGCGCCGATGTCAGAGGCTTCGATGAAGGCCATGTTGGGGTGTTTTTCTGCCAGCAGGCTGTGCGCGGCGGCGTCAACAGTAACCCCTTCCCGCGACGCTCGCGCCTCGAGTTGGCGCTCGACTAGGGGCGTGCGTACCCAGCCAGGGCAAACCGCGTTGCACGTAACGCCTGTCATGGCGTTTTCCAACGCCACCACCTTGGTCAATCCTATCAATCCGTGTTTGGCGGCGACATAGCCGGACTTGTTTGGCGACGCCACCAGCCCGTGGGCTGAAGCGATGTTAATGATACGTCCCCAATTTCGGCGTTTCATACCCGGCAGGGCGGCGCGAATGCCATAGAAAGCGGCCGTAAGGTTCACGGCGATCATCGCGTCCCAGCGTTCGCTGGCAAAGTCCTCGACCGGCGCGACATGCTGTACGCCGGCATTGTTGACAAGGATATCGACCCCGCCGAGACGAGCCTCCATGTCCGCCACAAGGGCACTAAATTGAATCTCGTCCGAAACATCGGCTTGGTAGTAAGCAATCTCGGCGCCCGAATTTCGGGCCAATTCGTCGCGCATTTCCTCAATCAGATCCCGCTCACCGAAGCCATTAAGCGTCAGCTGGCAACCGGCTTCCGCCAACACACGCGCGATGCCCGCGCCAATACCACTCGTCGATCCAGTCACAATGGCTCTTTTGCCGTGTAGTGGCTTGCCGTCGAGTGAGTTTTCGGTCATAGGTTATTCATTTCGTTCCAGAGGTGTCCCGAGGGCACGATCAAAGGGTTTCTGAAGGTTTCCGCCAATTTTAGCCGGCCACGTGGCCTTCAACCAGAGCGACGTTTCAAAAGCCTGTTGTGCCTTGGTGGATACGCTTCCAATATTTTTCCATGCGCCAATTCGGCGTCATGTAAACTGTTGCCCTCACAGAACCCATCCAAAGGAGAGAACAAATTGGCGCGGCAGCCCGTCAAACGGACTCTTTCACGGAAACCATCAAATCCGGCGAAAGCCAAAAACACCAAACCAGGTGCCAAGTCGAGTCAGCAAGATACCTATTTGATGGTTGCCGTTCTGGTCGGCTTGCTTTTGCCGACCTGCGGGCTTGGCGTTTACATTTGGTATCAGTTGGGTGATGTGGAAATTAGTGGCCATGGCATTCTTGCCCTCGTTCTTGGGGTTGGCTTTTCCTTGGCGCTGGGTATTGGCCTGATGCGATTGGTTTACGTCAGCCACCGTCGCGGATTCGACTGAGAGGATCCTCTTTCGTTCTCCATACCGATTCACGGAGATTTGCCCTGATGGATTGGACCGACGATGGCATCGTGCTATCGGCACGACGGCACGGCGAATGTGCCGCGCTAGTCCAGCTTCTTACAAAGGGTCACGGGCGACATGCTGGGTTGGTTAGGGGAGGCGCCTCCAGGAGAAACATGGGTGTGTATCAGCCTGGGAATCGAGTGTTGGCGCGCTGGCGGGCTCGGCTTTCGGAACACCTTGGCACATTGAACTGCGAGCTCGTTCAGGCCTACGCCGCGGAGGTTTTTGGCGACGCCGATAGTTTGGCGGGTTTAAGTGCGGCCTGCGCTGTTGTAGAAGCGGCACTACCCGAACGTCAACCCCATGAACCTGTGTTCACTGGTTTGCTTGCCGTTGTCGAAAACTTGGCCAACGATTCCGCCTGGCCGGCAATTTATGTGCGTTGGGAAATTGGGCTGCTGGCTAATCTAGGATTTGGTCTTGATCTGAGGCGCTGCGCTGCCACAGGAGAGATTCAAGACTTGGTATACGTTTCGCCCAAGTCGGGCCGCGCCGTGAGCAGGTCAGCGGGCGCCGCGTACCGCGATCGCCTGCTTCCCTTGCCGGGTTTTCTTACCGGCGGTACGCATGTTACCGAAAACGATGTGGTCGATGGTTTGCGTTTGACTGGCCACTTTCTCAGCCGCCACGTTTTTGGTCCGCAAAATCACGGCCTTCCTGCGGCTCGCGTCCGGCTTTACGAGCGATTGTCCGTCAAATGCGCCGGTGCCAATTGAATTGCTCGCAACTCCCCCACATCTAGTGGTAAAACAGAAAAATGACGCAAGACATGCCTTTGGAGAACCCCGGCGGACAAATTGAACCGGTGGCTTTAAGCAAAGCGCTAGGTGATCGCTATTTGGCCTACGCGCTGTCCACCATTATGGCCCGTTCGTTGCCTGACGTGCGCGATGGCCTAAAGCCGGTCCATCGTCGTTTGCTTTACGCCATGCGGCAGTTAAAGCTCGATCCGCAACAAGGTTTTAAGAAGTGTGCCCGGGTCGTTGGTGACGTCATCGGCAAGTATCATCCCCACGGCGAAGTCGCAGTCTACGACGCCATGGTGCGGTTGGCGCAGTCCTTCGCCGTGCGCTTCCCGTTGGTAGATGGGCAAGGAAATTTTGGCAACATCGATGGCGATAACGCCGCCGCGATGCGCTACACCGAGGCGCGTTTAACTGCGGTTGCTGCCGCGATGCTGCAGGGCATCGACGATAATGCCGTGGATTTTCGGGCCACTTACGATGGCGAAGAGAGCGAACCTGTCGTTCTGCCGGCACGTTTTCCGAACCTTCTTGCCAGCGGTGCCAGTGGTATCGCTGTCGGAATGGCGACCAGCATACCGCCACACAATGTGGGCGAGATTTGCGACGCGCTTCTCCACTTGATTGCCCGTCCCAAGGCGGATGTCGCGGACCTCGTCGCTCACTTGCCCGGGCCCGATTTCCCCACCGGCGGTGTGATCGTCGAACCATCGGAAAGCATATTGGAGGCCTATCGCAGCGGTCGGGGCTCCTTTCGCGTGCGTGCCCGTTGGGAAGTCGAACGGCAAAAGCACGGCCAATATTTGATCGTGGTCGATGAGATTCCATACCAGGTGCAAAAATCGAAGGTTATCGAGCGGATCGCAACACTGTTAGGCCAGAGGAAACTCGCACTGCTTGGCGATGTGCGTGACGAATCGGACGAGAACGTGCGTATCGTTTTGGAACCGAAATCCCGCGTGGTGGAACCAGAGACCCTCATGGAATCCTTGTTCCGAGCCACCGATCTGGAGGTTCGAATCAGCCTGAATATGAACGTCGTGGATGCTAATAACGTTCCACGCGTTATGGACTTGAAGGACGTTCTTCAAGCGTTTTTAGAACATCGTCACGAAGTCCTTCTGCGTACTACGCGGCATCGGTTAGCATTCATCGAGAAGCGGCTCGCGGTCTTGGACGGCTACTTGATCGCGTATCTCAACCTCGACGAGGTGATTCGCATCATCCGGGAAGAGGATCACCCGAAACAGGTGATGATGGCACGTTGGGGCCTAAGCGACATTCAAGTAGAGGCCATCCTCAATATGCGCTTAAGAGCATTGCGCAAGCTGGAGGAGATCGAGATTCGCCGTGAACATGGCGAGTTGAGCGCTGAGCAAGCTGATTTGGAGGGGTTGCTCGCAAACGAGAAGCGCCGCTGGCGGGTAATCGCGGAGGAGGTTCGGGATATTCGGCGAAAATTCGGGGCAAATACACCGCTTGGCCGCCGCCGCAGCGAAATTGGTACGCCTCCGGAGGACATTGAAATTCCCAGCGAGGCACTGGTCGAACGCGAGGCAGTGGTTGTGCTTTGCTCTGCAAAGGGATGGATCCGGGCGGTCAAGGGACCTGGCACCGACGCTAAGTACAAGGATGGTGATCGAGAGCGCTTCGTCGTCTCCGCTGAAACCACCGACAAGTTGCTCGCCTTAGGCACCAACGGCCGGTTCTTTACCCTTGACTGCCATCGTCTTCCGCGTGGTCGAGGGTTCGGTGAACCACTCCGCCTGATGGTCGATCTGGGCAACGACGTTGACGTAGCGGCCCTGTTCGTCCATCGGCCCGGAAAGCGTCGTGTCATGGCCGCTACCGACGGACGCGGGTTTTTGGTCGAGGAGGACGCTGTTGTAGCGCAAACGCGGAGCGGAAAACAGGTACTCAACGTGGCCGGACAGGCCGAGGCATTCGTTTGCGCGCCGGCAGATGGCGACACCGTGGCTGTGGTGGGGGAGAATCGTAAACTTACCTTGTTTCCATTGGAAGAAGTACCGGTAATGACCCGCGGCCGCGGAGTGATATTGCAACGTTATCGTCAGGGTGGGTTGTCGGATTTGACGGTATTTAAATTGGCCGACGGATTGTCGTGGCGCAGCGGTGAACGCCAACGCACCCAAACTGACTTAACTAATTGGTTGGGGCGCCGTGGCAACGCCGGCCGTCTCGCACCTCATGGATTTCCGCGATCGAATAAATTCATTTGAGTGCTTGGCCGCAATTCGATTATGAGTGGCGGGTCGCCGAGCAGTAACGCATCCAAGGGGGAGTAAATGCACGTCTCAGCAATCCGGATTGCCTACCCAATGCCGCCGCTGGCAGCGGACGTTTGGCCAACCCGGCCATCCTCGCAGTTGCTGCGTGCGGCTGTACTGATGGTGTTGGGCAGTGTCTTCATAGCCGCGTGCGCGCAGATATCCGTACCGTTGTGGCCAGTGCCAGTGACCGGGCAGACCTTTGCCGTGTTGACCGTTGGGTTGGCCTACGGATGGCGTCTGGGTGGCGCAACGCTCGCCCTATATCTTGCTGAGGGCTTCGTCGGGCTGCCCGTTTTCGCCAATTTCAGTGCTGGTCCAGCCGTTTTCGCGGGACCAACGGGCGGGTATTTAATTGGGTTCGTCCTGGCCGCCGCGTTTGCCGGTTGTTTGGCCGAACGCGGCTGGGATCGCCGAACGCCCACCACCGCAGCAGCGATGGCACTGAGCAGTTCTATCATTCTTGCCTGCGGTGTGGCCTGGCTCTCGCTGTATTACGCGGGACCAGGATCGTCATACATTTCGACTAGTGGCGCGCAGGGTGTTTTCGGTGCCGCCTTGGCTACCGGATTCCTGCCATTCGTGCTCGGTGACGTGATCAAATGCGGCCTCGCGGCGTTAATTATGCCGCTGGCTCGCAAGCTGGCAGGGCGTCAGGGGTAAATTCGCGGTTGGAGGGAAAGCGTAAATCGACCAGCTTGAATGTCCGCTGTATCACATGATCAGTTCCGCTCTATGAGCGATAGGGGATGAATTTCACGTGATTGGGGCGCTGGCCGCATTCGTGCGAATCACCGACCGGATAAACGATGTCATCGGCAGGGGGGTCGCGTGGCTGACCCTGGCCATGGTCCTCATCACGTTTCTTGTTGTCTTGTTGCGTTATGGATTTTCCCTCGGCTGGGTAGCCTTGCAGGAATCGTATGTTTGGCTGCACGGGATCGTCTTCATGATGGGCGCTGGATACACGCTTCTTCATGGTGGACATGTCAGAGTGGATCTCGTCTATGCGACGGCGCGACCCCGGTTCAAAGCGTGGGTCGACTTGCTCGGATCAATTTTCCCCCTGTTACCGGTCATCGTCGTAGTGGCTGTGAACGCCTTTCCCTATGTGGCGTTTTCGTGGAAGTGGCTGGAAGCCTCGCGTGAGGCGGGCGGTTTACAGGGCGTCTTCCTGTTGAAATCGGTGATTCTGGTGTTTTGTCTGCTAGTCGGTCTGCAAGGCCTGGCGCTGGCGGCTCGGAATGTGCTCATTCTGTTGGGCCACGATGAGTACGTTTTGCGCGAGGAAGCCCACGAGCCGGGATTCAGCCGGACCACAGGACCTCATGAGTAGCGCGGCGCTGAGTTGACGGCATGAGTGCGGAAGTTCTCAGCCTGATCATGTTCGCCGTCACATGCGGCGTGCTCATCTTAGGATTTCCGGTGGCCTTCTCCTTGGCCGGATCAGCCTTGGCGTTTGCCATTCTCGGCGACTGGATGGGACTTTTTGACATGCGGCTGATGGGTGGGCCGGCGTCGCGCTATTTCGGCATCATGGTGAACGAAGTTTTGGTCGCGGTGCCGCTGTTTGTATTCATGGGCGTGATGCTCGAGCGCTCGAAACTGGCCGAGCAGCTTCTCGAAACACTCGGGCTCTTGTTCGGCCCTTTGCGAGGTGGCCTTGGCGTCTCGGTTACTCTCGTCGGGGCGATGCTCGCGGCATCGACCGGCATTGTTGGTGCGACAGTGGTCACCATGGGCTTGCTCAGCCTGCCAACGATGTTGAAGTCGGGATACGACCCGCGCCTTGCCTGCGGCACCATCTGTGCCTCGGGCACGCTGGGCCAAATTATTCCGCCCTCGATCGTGCTCGTGTTATTGGGCAACATCATGCAAGGCGCCAACACTCAGGCACAGCTGGCAATGGGTAACTTTGCGCCTGAACCGGTTTCCGTGGTTGACTTGTTTGCCGGCGCATTTCTCCCTGGGATGGTGCTGGTTTCCTTGTACATGGCATGGAACCTGATGGTCGCCTGGTTTAGGCCGGAGGCGGCCCCGGCGCTAAAGGACGCGCACTACGAGGGGACGTTGGGGGAGCGTGTCGTGCGCGCCGTGGTACCGCCCGGCATCCTTATCCTAGCGGTTCTCGGGTCGATATTGGCTGGTGTGGCGACGCCTACCGAAGCTGCGTCAGTCGGCGCGGTCGGCGCCATGGTACTTGCGGCATTACGTCGAAATCTTAGCCTCGACGTGTTGCGCGAGGTCATGCGGCAGACACTGCAAATCAGCTCGATGGTTTTCGTTATCTTGCTGGGCGCGTCGATGTTTTCGCTAGTTTTCCGGGGTTTGGGTGGTGACGAATTGGTTGCCGAATTGCTGGGCGCTATGCCTGGCGGCGTGTTCGGTGCCATGGTCGTTGTTATGTTGGTCATGTTCTTGCTCGGGTTTTTTCTGGATTTTATCGAGATCATCTTCGTTGTCGTGCCTATCGTCGGCCCAATTCTCCTGATGATGGGCATCGATCCGATTTGGCTGGGGGTGATGATCGCGATCAATCTGCAGACCAGCTTTCTGACGCCACCCTTTGGCTTTGCCCTATTCTATTTGCGTGGTGTGGCCCCGACCGAGGTGCGAACGGCGTCGATCTATCGCGGCGTCATGCCCTTCGTTTTTATCCAGATTCTGATGCTGTGCCTAATCGCCGCGGTACCTGGACTGGCGACGTGGTTGCCGAAGGCGATGTTCGGGTAAATTGATCGGCGTGAGGAATCGCATGACCGGGACTTCGCGCGAGAGAGTGTGGCGGTCAACTGCTCCAAACTTGCGATTTCCTGTTTTCCCTTGAAACAGCTGCCTTAGATAAATGCGATGGGATTTGATCTCCCGAAACTCTCGCAGGCACACCGATTCTCGAAACCACATCCCGAATGTGGTGTGAAATCAAAGGCACATTTTTCCAAAGGAGGCTAGATTTGAACTCGGACGCTACTGAAGTTTTAAGATCCGCGTCGGATTCGCTCAAGGAATTGATTTCTGCCGTAGCGGCGCAACAGCGACTCCTGGAGTTAGTCGATGGTACTTGTACGAAGAACGCCGAATTCAACGATCAGGTGGTAAAGGAATTGGAACGGCTAAACGAGCAGGTCGGAGGGCTGGCCGGGGGTATCGCTGAAATCAAGCGAATGCTGCAATCCTTGCCGCAGTTTACGCCGAAGCGGCGGTTTTAGGCACTGCAACTTGCACCAGCACCAAGCGCTGCGTATCGTTGTGAAAGGTATTATTATTTGAGGTATTTGTCCCATGAAAAGGGAATGCGGGGATTTGTTGGCGGCGGCGTTCGGTAAAGGTTCGCCAGGCGATTTCAATATACACGAGGAATAATCAATGGAATCCATCCTTTTCCTAATAGTTGTCGTGGTTCTCAGCGTATTGATTTACCGGTTGAGTCGCGGCGGCGGTCAAAAACACCGACCAAAGCCGAAACGCTCAGACTAGGCTTTCGTAAGCCGCATCCCTATGCCCGATTGCTGCACGGCGTGAACGCGAAGCCGGCAGACTCTAACGTTGATTTAACGTTATCTGGCCATTCGAGCCGTAGGTGTCAGTCTGTGGGACCGAATAGAGTTGATCTCACGGGTCGAAAAGGGGAGGGGGCGGCGGTAGTTTTGGCGTTTAATTTGCAAAAAAATTTTGGGCCAACACGTGCACCTACTGTTCCAAGCCCGCAATTTCCCATAACTCATTCCAAAAATTTCCGAAATTTGGTAGCGGAGGAGGGACTTGAACCCCCGACCCATGGATTATGATTCCACTGCTCTACCGACTGAGCTACTCCGCCATATCAACGACTTCGCCAAAAAAAGGGCCCATCGATCGGGGCGAGCGGGCCACAATAGGCCCACGCGATATAGGATTAGCCTTGCCGCCTGTCAAGCGCGTCCAAGCCATGAATCCGCGCGCCAAACCTCCCGAACGAGCTTGCCCGAAATAGCTACCGAGGAGCCTGTTGGGGATCGAACATGAGAATTTCCTCTGGATGCATCATGTTGAGCACCAAGCGGGCCCGTTCGTCCAGCATATCCCGATCCAAACTCTCCGGCCGCAAAAGCGAGACACGATGGGCAATGCGATCCCGCTCAGCCTCGCTCATGGCGACTGCGGTGCGCGTGTGTTCGAGCTCTTGTTTTAGCGCCATCCAAGTCAGCACCCCCCGATCGCCAAAAACCCCGTGGTAACCGAAGTAAACCACGGCGCCGATCGCAGCCAAAGGCGCGAGGACGCGACCGATTCTCTCAGTTCGCGGACCAATTCGAATCATCGTTCCCATGATTCACCTGCGATGAAAAGACGTCAACCGCCTTTCGCCGCCATTCCGCGATAGAATTTTGGCCTATGATTGAAACGGACAGCGAATCCCAAAATAATGCAAACGCATATTATTTGCATGCGCATCCTTCCTCTTGAGAACGCGAGCCACTTGCAAACTCAGTACGCGTGTCTGCTCCAGTCTTGAATCAATTGTGCGCCGTAACTGCCCAGGTGCCTCAACTCTGACAGCGTCCTGATTTTTTCGCTGGCGGCAGCGTTTCGCCGTTGGCACGACGCACGTTGTTGATCCGGGCTTGACTGTATAGGCGCTCTCACATGAGGGGAGCAGCCGGTGGGGTATTTCGGATCGAAGGCGACGACCGGTCTGAGCC
>JAAXGF010000312.1 GCA_012267605.1 Alphaproteobacteria bacterium
GCGAACACTATGTCCTACCCGATGTATGCTATGTCGATATTGTAAAACCCCAGAGATCCGATTATTTAAGTCGTCACATGTTGGCCCGATTCTATCCGGATGGAACCGCCATCCTGGCGAAATTTGTAATTATGGAGCGCCGAAGACGCGGCGTTCCGGTAGCCGTTTTGCGCGTTGGTATCGACCCCATTCATGGTGAAATTAATTATGCGCTACCCTGAATCTCTTCCAGTATCGAGCGGCGGAATTGCAACCAACCATCAGCGGCCTCGGGGCTTAAGTGGCGGGTTTACACTGATTGAATTGGTTATTGTCATGGCCATTATCGCCTTGCTGGCGGCGCTGGTCGGGCCACGGCTTTTTGGCCAATTGTCCGATTCCAGAGTCAAGACAACGCGTGCCCAAGTCGAGTTATTAGCCACGGCACTCGATTCATTTCGTCTCGACATTGGTCGATACCCGACCCAAACGGAAGGTCTCGAGGCACTTGTTACAAAGCCTGAAGGACTCGAAACATGGTCGGGGCCGTATTTGCGCAAACGACAGTTACCGAAAGATGCCTGGCAACGGGATTTCGTTTACGCCGTACCCGCCAGCCTCGGTGGTATCGAATACGACCTCTATTCTTTTGGCGCGGACGGACAGTTGGGCGGCGAGGGCGAGGACGCTGACGTAGGCAACTGGTAGAGTTGGGCGTGAACGGCCGTGCAACAGAACCTTGAAGGCTAATGTATAGCGCCGGCCGAGCCGACTGAATCGCCCACTCCGAGATATGCGATGACCGGACTTACGTTAATCGGCCAAACGACGAGAAGTTATTCTTTTAGAAATTTGTCGAATGGGAGGTTTGGGAACAACCCGTGCAACGGGGAAACAATTGGATGACATTGGCGAATGTAAATGCTGGCAATTGGGAAGAGCGCGCGCAAAACTAATCGTGCGGCATCGAAGAAGGATCACTCGGAAGAATCAGGCGACGAATTGGCGGCGATTCTGCGACGCTCCAACTACGTGAGCGAAGATCTCCTGGATCGAGCCGTTGAGTTACAGCACCAGACGGGCCGGGGTATCGGCCAAACCTTACTCGACATGGGTGTACTCTCTGACGAGCAGCTCTACGCTGCCTATGGTGAACTCACGGGACTGCCGCTTTGGGATTCGCGCGGTGAAGTCTCCGACCCCGACCCGTTCTCAACCGAATTCCTGATATTCAATCGCGTTCTTCCAATCACAAACGGGTCCCAGCGTTCCTTCGTAATCGCCGATCCCGAAGACGATGGACTGATAGACATGATCAAGCGGTTGGCGCCGGGGGCGGGAATCGCCATTCACCCTGAGGATGACCTTGTCTATCGGTTGGAAAATCATTTCGATATTAAACGTGAAGGGGATGACCAAGAAGCTGATGACCTGTCGGACGTTGAGCATCTAAAGGATCTAGCCCTTGAAGCTCCAGTAATTCGCAAAGTAAACGAACTGATCACCAACGGCATCAAGATGGGTGCTTCCGATATCCATCTTGAGCCCTTTCGAAATCGGGTTGAGCTGCGCTATCGGGTCGACGGGGTTCTGCACAATCGCGCAGCGCCGACCCCAGATGAATATGCCGCCGTAGTGTCGCGACTTAAAATTCTATCCTCGCTTGACATCGCAGAACGGCGTTTGCCGCAGGACGGGCGCTTCAAAATCAAGACCTCCGGCAAAGACGTCGACATCCGCGTAAGCACCATTCCCATGTCCTCGGGCGAAGACGTTGCTCTGCGCATATTGGACCAAAAGAAACAAGTCTTATCGTTGGATTCCTTGGGGCTAACGTCTCAGTTCGCCCGCGATCTGCGCGAGGTGATGCGGCGTAGTCACGGCTTAATTCTGGTTACCGGCCCAACCGGATCGGGTAAGACCACCACATTGTATTCGGGACTCACCGAACTTATTGATGGTGCTAAGAAAATTATCACCGTTGAGGATCCAGTCGAGTATGAAATTCCTGGTATCAATCAAATCCAGGTCAACTCCGAAATCAAACTGACATTCGCGAGCGCGCTGAGATCAATTCTGCGCCATGACCCAGCCGCCATTCTCGTCGGCGAAATCAGAGATCATGAAACGGCAGAAATCGCGATTGAATCGGCGCTGACCGGACACCTTGTATTGTCCACAATTCACACCAACAGTGCCGTCGGTGCCATCGGCCGGCTGTTGAACATGGGACTACCGGATTATCTCACCGCCAGTAGTTTGCTGGCCGTAACAGGTCAGCGACTGGTACGCAAACTATGTGGCGCGTGTCAACGGCGGGTAGCCTTGGATTCGGCGCTGGCCGAGCGGTTTAACCTGGCCTCTGACTCCTCGGCGTTCGAAGCGGTGGGCTGTCCAGAATGTGGGGGTATCGGCTATCGGGGACGCATGCCGATCGGTGAAATCCTGGTCGTGGATAGTCGTATTCGGGCGGCATCGATCGGGATGGTGTCTTCGTCGTATCGACCAAGCCGCAAAGCGGAACATTGGCAGGTTCTATGATTGG
This sequence comes from Alphaproteobacteria bacterium, assembly GCA_012267605.1. Taxonomy (GTDB): domain Bacteria; phylum Pseudomonadota; class Alphaproteobacteria; order JAAXGF01; family JAAXGF01; genus JAAXGF01. The sequence continues at coordinate 2,525 of JAAXGF010000312.1, forward strand.
CCACTCCACAGGGATGTGGAAACTGCGTTTCTTGGACGGCCAGGAAATCATTCCAGTAGCCCGCCAATTTCTCAAGTCGACTGAACAATTGCAGATTATCGACAGTACGAATACGCTCATCGCGACAGCATCCGGGTCTGAAATCCGCAGCGTTGATAACTTCATCGCCAGCGTCGATGTTCCCTTCTTCCAAGGGAAAAGCATCATCGTATATTCGCCAAAGTTTTTGTCTGGACAGGCAGTCGTGTCCTTATTGACGAACCTTCCAAAAAAATTGGGATCGCGGCTCAGCAACGAAAAGAAACTGTTGGAAGCGGAGCTGGTTCCTGATCAGGAACGCGTCGTGATCGTCACGGGCGATCCGGAAATGCATTCAGCGGTGCTACAATTCCTAGCCGAGGTCGACCGCTTGGACAAAGAACAACGACAGGTCTTTTACTATACGTTGCGGAATCAAGACGCCCAAGAGGTTCAAAGAACGCTAAATGCGGTAACCAATAGCATGTTCGATCGCGCTCGGATTAGCATGATCGCCCATCAAGCAACGAACAGTTTGTTGGTCACCGCGACGCCAGACGAGTATTTTGAAATTAAGAAGGTGATCGATCGACTCGACTTCACCGTACCTTCAGTTTTGATCGATGCGACTATCGTCGAAGTACAGCTTACCGATTCACTGGCATATGGTGTCGAATGGTTCCTCGACGCCCGATTTGCGGATACGGTGGTCGACATCACCACCAACCTTAGCAACAGCGTCGTCACCGGAGGGGCGACTGGTGAAGGGGCGACCGGTGGCAGCACTATCGGCGTGCTCAGCTTAGCCGGCAACGAATTTGCCACGCTCGATTTGTTGGCGACGGAAACCCAGCTCCGAGTGCTTTCTCGCCCGCGTGTGTTGGTTAAAAACAACGGCACGGCGACGATCAAAAGCACGGACCAAATTCGTGTCGTAAAGACGGTTATCACCTCTGACGCACAGGAGGGCGGGAGCAGCCTTCCTCAGCGAGAGTTTATCGACAAGGAGGTTGGGATTACTCTCGACGTGACGCCGACCATCTCCGATGACGGGACGGTGGAATTGGTGCTGAAGATCGTGGATTCCCGTCAGGGACCAAACGATTTTAGCAGTGGCGAATCTCAGCCGACCTTTAATGTCCGTGAAATCAGCACAAATCTTTACGTCGACAACGGCCAAACCATTTTAATTGGTGGTCTGATCCAGCAGCAAAAGACGAAGGATCAACGAAAGATTCCGTTGCTCGGAGACATACCGATCATCGGGAAGGCCTTTGCCAACCAAACAGACGGCTCGGAAAAAACCGAATTGATCGTCATGGTGACACCATACGTCGTGTTTGACCGGTCTGCGGCAAAGATTGTTAGTGACGCCCTGGCGACCGATACCTCGGCACTTGCGCCACCATCGGGCGGAAAGTGAATTCACTACCGTGTTGGGATTTTTGCCGGCAAATGTAGTCGCCGTCGACGCCAACCGTGAAAGCCATCATTATCGTTTGACGGTTCGCGCCGACGGTGGCGTGAAGTGGTGAGCCGGAAATCGGCGTCCATTCGCGGCGGCTATATCCTTGCGCTCGATCCCTCGCTGGTGTTTCGCCGCCGAGGTGATTTCATACCTGCGCATGCCACAGAGCTAAAGGCCACGACGGCTGAAATGTTTCCCTTCGAAACCGATGAAACTTGCTATTCTGCAGGCCAACAAGCGAACGGGCGCATTGCCTATTACGCCGTAAAGAAGGAGGAATTAGACGCCATGTACATGGGAACGGAAGCACCACAATCCGTTCTTGTGGCGCCGGCAAATAAGGCCGACTTGGCGTACGCCGTGGACGAACGCTTGAACCGCGGGCCAGTGGTCGACCTGGCCGCGAACGCACGCAAATTTGTCAATCCGGGGATATTGGTCACCGCTGCGTTGACGACGATTCTCATTGCCGCGATTTGGTTGGGTATTACACTTTGGAGTGAGCGGCACGACGATCAAGCCGCTGGTCTGAAAGCCGAACTGGCCCGGATCGAACAGGAAACCGAACCCTTGATCGCGAAGCGGCAAGCCATCGGTCGCATGAATACGGCTTTGGCGGAATTGACCCGATTTAGCGAAGAAGACGGCGGACGCGCGATAAAGGTCTTAAGCGAGTTGCTATTCTCTATGCCGAGCAACACATTCATTGACGAAATCGAGTTCCAGTCGGGGGCTGTTGTCATCTCCGGATTCGGTAACGACGTCTTGGCGTGGTTGACTGATTTCGGCGTTGAACCGAACGATGTGGATGTATCCGAGCTTCCTCAACGCGACAGTTTTACGGCAACCGTCAGCTTAGAATGATAATGCTGGGGAAACCGCTTACCTGGGAATTGGACGCGCGCAACATCGACCATCCAACGTTTGATCAACATGTTGGTGGGTAGCCAACTATTGCGTGTCTCGTTGAACCATTGTCCATGACACCTGGGTATTCAGAACAGCCAGGATGAGATGACAGTGCTTCTTTCCGGTGGGCTCGTATTCGACGGTTGCGGAAACCTGTATGAGCATCATGGTATTCTGCTCGACGGCGAGTGTATTGCCCGCTTCGCACCACTTGGCGAGTTTGCGGGTTATACGGGCCCCCGAGTCGACACTGCGGGGGGAACGGTACTTCCAGGACTCATCGATTGCCACGTTCATTTGGTATTCGCCGGCGAAGCAAACACGTGGCAGAGGCTGACAACCCTACAGCCCGGTGCGATCACGCTCAGAGCATTGGAACATGCGCAGGCACTGCTCACGGGAGGGATCACGGCGGCACGCGATTGCGGCGGAAAGGATTATCTTGAGTTCGCCGTGCGTGACGCCTGCAATGCGGGACAATTTAGTGGTCCCATAATTCGCGCCGCCGGCCGCATGATTTGTATGACGGGGGGCCACGGAAACCGTATCGGTCGCGTCGCCGATGGGGTTGAGGAGGTCATTCGTGCCGTGCGAGATCAAATCCACGCCGGCAGCGACCTAATCAAGATCATGGCCACGGGCGGCGTGATGACCCCCGGCGTTAACCCGGAGGACGCGCACTATTCTGCGCGGGAGATAGCTGCGGGGATCGCCGAAGGACATCGCTTCAACCGCCCTTGCGCGAGCCACGCGCAAGGAACCGAGGGTGTCTTGAATGCGGTCCGCGGTGGTGCTGATTCCATCGAGCACGGAATTTTCTTAGATAACGAATGCATAGACGAAATGTGTCAAAGGGGAACCGTACTTGTCCCGACACTTTCGGCGCTGCTCAATATATTGCGTCACCCAAACGCGGGCATTCCGGGAGAAGTGATGGAAAAGGCTGAGCGCATGGCCTCACGCCACCGAGAATCGATCAAAACTTTTTACCAAGCAGGCGGCAAAATCGCCATGGGTACCGACGCAGGCACCCCCTTCAACCACCATGGTGAAAACGCTATGGAGCTCCACTACATGGTGGAGACTGGGATCACGCCAGCAGACACCTTGACCGCGGCGACGGGCACCGCGGCGGCGTTAATGAAATTGGACAATCGTGGACACATCCGCGACGGCATGATCGCGGACCTACTCATCGTCGATGGAAATCCTGTTTCGAGCATTTTCGCGGCGACCGACAAGGTAAATCACCGGACAGTCATCAAGAGCGGCACTGTCGTCGCCGGCCAGCGTCCGCCCGAGAGTGGAAATATCGACATGGCGACGGAAAAAACCGTCAAAACGCCTCTTGGATAGCCATCCGGATCGACGGCATGCGCCTGCAGCAAGCCGCAACCGAGAGCCGATCGGCACCGTGCTCACCGATATTCTACCAGCGCAAGGCAGCGTGCTCGAAATCGCCAGCGGCACAGGTGAACATGCCGCTTTTTTCGCCGCGCGGTTTCCTGGTCTCACCTGGTGGCCGAGTGACAGCGATCCGGAAATGCGAAACAGCATTACTGCGTGGGCAGCCGAATCTCAGATGCCCAACCTTCGCCCCCCGACAACAATTGATGTAACCGATCCGAACTGGCCACGGACATTGGCCTGTAGCGACCTTGTAGCCATCCTAAATATCAATATGATCCACGTCGCCCCGTGGTTGGCGTGCGAGGGCCTGTTGGCTGGAGCGGCAAGTTTACTCGGCACAGGAGGGTTGTTGTACTTCTACGGCCCTTTTCGGCGGAATGGGAGCCATACCGCACCCAGTAACGCTGCATTCGACGCGTCGCTTCGCTTGCGCAATTCAGCTTGGGGCGTGCGCGACTTAGATGACGTTGAGGCATGCGCCGAATCCAATGGGTTTACTTTGGCGAGAACCGTGGCCATGCCGGCAAACAATTTTTCCGCGGTTTTTAGCCGGCGATAATCGATCGGACAATTGCTGATTTCCGACCGCCGGGCCTTGCGCGGAGTATACTCAGACGCACCATCGTCGTACCCTGCGGAAATAGATTCCGAAACTCGATGAAATAGCGAACGAGAACCCCATGCCAGAATGCAATACCATGGACGACGTACGAAGAAACATTGATCGTCTGGACCACGCCATTGTCAGCCTGATCGCCGAACGCGCCACCTATGTGCGAAAGGCCGCGCAGTTAAAAATGTCTCGGGAGCAAATTGTTGATCGCGCACGCATCGAGGAAGTTGTCGCGAAAGTTCGGGCGCGGGCGCAAGAAACCGACCTGGACGCGGATTTGGCCGAGCAAACGTACCGTCGGCTCATCGAACTGTTCATAAAATACGAAGAGCATGAATTTTCGCGCTTTCACGCCGCCTAGTGGATCGCATCGATGGACTTGGCGGTCAGTTTCAGACATTTTTTGATCATGCGCCGTTCGACGCGTTAGGATCTCTTGATCGTTTGGTACCGATTGAATAGTTTCGACGTTCAGACATAGAAACGGTCGCTTAATTCGTCCTAACCGAAAAATGACCGCGGTAAAGAGACGAAACATCAGGCACATGGGGACGGCGATGGAACGCAATCGATGTATCCGCGCTCGGCTCAGGTTTACCTGGAGCCGATTGGCCACTTGCCTGCTGTGTTGGCTGGTCATACCTTGGCTCTTTTCTCCCGCTTTCGCACATGGACCAAACGGCGAAACACATAAACCGGTTTCCATCGGTGACCGCGACGCCGCTCTCTCGTTCACGAGCAAGTCGATGTCTGGTGATGGCACAAATAGAAAAAATAAGATTAGCATACGACTATTTGACAATGAAAAAAAACAAAACATAAGAAATGTGGTGTTTGATGTCAGTATGTACAAAGAAAATGATTTGATATTTAGAAGATTTTTTTTGGGAGAGGATGGAGAAGTCGATTTAATATTGAACCATACCGATGAAAAACGCATATCGGTTGGCGGAAGAAAGCACGATATTTTCGAAGGATGGGAGATGGAGGGGGGCGAGCCAATCCGCCTCAGCGGACGGATTTTCCCAGAGAGCGGGTTATACAATTTTAAAATAGTGATCGTCGCGGTCGACTCTTATATGAATTTACTCGACTGGCAAATAAATTTCGAAGCTCAGATGAGCATTCCGGACAATCAATGCTACAAAACGCCAGAGAGTAGTCCAGATAGTATTTGCATTTCATCTTGGTATGAAAAAATAGAAAGTTTTTCATATTACGATGACCGAGAAATAATTACGTTTTTGATGCCTTTTAACTGGGACAAGAAGAATATTGATCAGATACAAAATATTCATCAAGAAATCATCATACCCGCCGAGTTTCAGGCATTCGCCGCTAACCCGATTTATTCGGAACTCAACGGTGTCGCGTTGCCAGATTTCACGGTTATGGCCGACCAAGATTCGAATCCTGAAAACACAGTTGTGCACATTATGATTCCGCAGAAGGATCTTCTTGCGCTGACTGACCAGGCGAAGAGTTTTTGTCCGGGGATGATGGTCTTTACCGTCACGGCGAATACGTCGGAAGCCGCGCGCCAGGCCGCGTCGGAAGCGAGCCATTGCCCGAGTCCGCCAGTCGTGCTCTCAATTCTCCGGGCGCTAGGTTTGAAATGATCGGCGCGGACTACGTGAATTACCTTCGAAACAAGCCGGTCGCGAGCGACTGAACACGAATGCCAACCCAAACATAGGCCAGAGCGCAGACCATACCTTCAGAAGAATATTTCGAAACGCTCAGTGCCGTCGAAGTGATCAACCAGCGGCGCCAACGTAATCGCGCATGGCCCGGACTTCCATCTCAGTTTCTGCGATCCTGCGGCCGACCACATCGCCTATACTGATCATCCCTTGCAGTTGTTCTTCATCAACGACAGGCAAGTGTCGCAATCGGTTATCAGCCATAATCTGCATCACGTCGGTAAGCGAATGACCAGACTGGCAAGTAAACACATTGCGAGTCATGGCCATGCTGACCGGGAGATCGAGTGCTTGCTTACCGCGCGCGCCAATGGTCTGGATAATGTCGCGCTCAGAGATGATGCCGACGATGTTCCGTCGGTCATCGAGAACCAGCAACGCACCGACATCACGGTCGCGCAACTCGCTGGAGGCGACGAGCAAACTCGCGTCCGGGGATGTCGCGTAAACATCCTTGCCCTTTTCCTTGATAATTGCATCAACGTGCATTTTTGCCTCGCCTTTCCTTTCCCCTCGGGAGCCCTCTATTACCCTCAAGTATGCCTAATTTTTGTTAAAAAATCAACGTGGACAGGTACGGCCCGGAAAGGAAAAAAGAATAAAACAGCATAAGTGGGGGCAGTTAACCTTAATGACATACGCTTAGCCGCCATGAATATTTAGCCATGTTCAAACGGAGCTGGTCACGGTTTCGTTTCCGAGCAGCACACTTTTGAAACCGACAGCGGCCAGCCGGTCCATGATATCGCGAACGTGGCCAGTATCGCGGGTTTCCAAGACCACATCCAGATCGGCCGATTTCACCGGCAGATTCGAGAACGCCCGCTGGTGATAGACCTCGAGGATGTTGGCGCCGGTACTCCCAATAATTTCCGATACTCGCGCCAACGTCCCAGGCGTATCATCGATTTCGACGCGCAATCGAACCAGCTGACCGTTTCTTACCAAGCGGCGCATGATCACCGACGACAATATGCGCATGTCGATATTGCCGCCGCTCAGGATCAGCCCGACGCGGTGACCGGCGAAGCGCTCGGGGTGGGCGAGCACCGCCGCGAGCGCTGCGGCGCCGGCCCCTTCGACCACGGTTTTCTCGATCTCGAGGAGAAGCTGCACGGCGTACTCCAATTGCTCCTCGCCGACCAGAACGATGTCATCGACGAGTCGTGCCACGATGCTCCGGGTGTATTCGCCCACCGAAGTCACCGCGATACCCTCGGCGATCGTGCGGCCACCCGATTTGGTTGGTAGTCCCTTGATCGCCTGATACATGGCGGGATAAAGCGCGGCCTGAACACCTAGGACTTCGATCGCCGGCTTGATCGCCTTAGCGGCGACCGCGACGCCGGAAATCAGCCCGCCGCCTCCAATCGGTACCACGATGACGTCGAGATCTGGAAAATCGGTCAACATCTCAACCGCCATGGTGCCCTGCCCCACGATGATTTTCTCATCATCGAAGGGGTGAACGAAGGTCATGCCGCGCTCTCGTGCAATGTCGTGTGCCCGTGCCGCCGCCGCTTCCACCGAATCTCCCTCAAGAACGACCTTCGCCCCCAGTCTCTGAGTGTTTTGCGCTTTAACCTGGGGCGTGCCCTTCGGCATCACGATAGTGGCGTCGATACCAAGGCGGTGAGCATGGTAGGCGACCGCCTGGGCATGGTTACCGGCCGACATTGCTGCCACCCCCGCCGCTCGTTCGCGCGGGTCGAGGGAAGCGAGCTTGACCAGCGCGCCACGTTCCTTGAACGCACCCGTGTATTGAAGATTCTCAAATTTCAGGAACACCTGCGCACCGGCGATATCCGACAAAGTGCGCGACGGCAAACACGGTGTAGGAACAAGCGCGCCTTTGATCAATTCACAGGCAGTTTCAATATCGGCGAAGGTTACAGCCATGTTCGGAGAGGACGAGCGACTATCTCGGTAGAATGATTCGTGGAAGATCGGCGCCGGGTACGCCGCCAGTTGTCATGATCGCGCCCATCTAAGCGAATGATGATCGTCAATTTTCATCCAAACCCTAACCAGTCATGCCGGAACACATAACACACGGCCTTATTCAACGCGGTTCCAATAGCACAGCCGTTGACACACTTTACTTTCTTAACTACCTCGAGCCTCCAACGCAAATGCCCTAGCCGCCGAATGGCTCGGCCGCGGGTGGACTTCGACGAATGGGAGAAACGGTATGATCAAGGCATACGCCGCCGATGAACCCGGTGGGAAGCTGAAGCCCTTCGAGTACGACCCTGCGCCACTCGCCACTGATCAGGTCGAAATTGACGTCGAACACTGTGGCATATGCCATAGCGACCTGAGCATGTTGAATAATGACTGGAACATCACCACTTACCCGTTCGTGCCGGGACATGAGGTGATTGGATCAATCGCCGCGGTTGGTGCCGGGGTGACACACTTGCAGATCGGCCAGCGTGTGGGCCTCGGCTGGCACTCCGGATACTGTATGACATGCAGCTCCTGCCTTTCGGGTGACCATAACCTGTGCGGCGATGCCCAGGGCACGATCGTCGGCCGCCATGGTGGATTCGCTGAAAAGGTGCGCGCCTGCGTGGCGAGCGTGATGCCCCTACCGAAAGCGCTCGATCCGAACTCCGCCGGTCCTTTATTGTGCGGCGGAATCACCGTTTTTAATCCTCTGATTCAGTTTGAGATTCGACCGACGGCAAGCGTGGGTGTCATCGGACTTGGTGGTCTCGGACATCTGGCGCTGCGATTCCTCAACGCATGGGGTTGCGAGGTAACCGCCTTCACCTCCAGCGCAGCTAAACGCGAAGAGGCGATCGAACTTGGCGCGCACCATACGATAAACTCCCGAGATCCATCGGCCGTCGAAGCCGCGGCACGCCGTTTCGATCTCATCCTTTCCACCGTGAACGTTAAGTTGGATTGGAATTTGTACCTATCTGCACTGAAACCCAAAGGGCGGATGCATTTCCTCGGTGTGACTCTGGAGCCGCTGGATCTTCAGCTCACGCCAATGCTCTTCGGGCAGTACTCGGTATCGAGTTCACCAGTTGGAAGTCCGGCGACGATCGAGCGCATGCTCGCATTTGCCGCGCGGCACCATGTTAAACCGGTGACGGAACACTTTCGCTTCGATCAGGTAAACGAAGCGATGGCGCGGCTCGAGAGCGGAAACGCACGTTACCGCATCGTGCTGAGCCACTGACCTGATCTATCACCTGTTCCACAGCGGTAAACGGCTTGAGGTCATCGCGATTCCCAACGCGGACTTTTTGAGTTTGCTTGCGCGTTGCATCAAACGAATTCAGACGCCTAGAGCTGGATACAAGCTCGTGTCTCTGAACCTGTGTGAGCCGTCAAAAGTCTTTGC
>JAAXGF010000189.1 GCA_012267605.1 Alphaproteobacteria bacterium
AGGCAGCGCGCTGGCTGTCGTTGATCTCGCCGAGATAGAGAATGTGGCGCTGAACGACCCGGCGGCCGCGGACCCGGACGTTCTCCACCACGCTCCAGTAGCGGTGCTCCTTGCCGTCTTTGAAGCGTCTCTTGCAGCGCACGAACATGGGCAAAGCGTCCGGTGCTTTGCCAGCCAGATCAAGGGGGTAGGTCGGCACTACACGCCGTTCTGGAGAAGCAAAGCCCGGAAATCCGCCACTTTCCGGGCCGGAAAATCGTCACATTAGCCGAAACGCGTGCCGAGTTGCGGAAGTCGGGCTAACCGAGTCGCTTGAAGCGTTCCATGGCCTGGACAAGAGCCACACGAATACCCGGCTCCATTGCCGAGTGGCCAGCACTGTCGACAATATGGTATTCGGCTTCGGGCCAAGCTTCGGCGAACTCGTCGGCGGTAACGATTGGACAAACAATATCGTAACGGCCCTGCACAATTACGCCCGGAATGGAGCGAAGCCGGTGGACGTTTCGCAATAGCGAATCAGGTGGTAGGAAGATATCATTGCGGAAATAATGCGCTTCGATGCGCGCCAAACCCAAAGCCGTCACGTCCTGCGAAAATTCCGCCATTGTCGCCGGGCTCGGTAGAAGGGTGGAACAAGCACCCTCGTACATGCTCCAGTTACGTGCCGCCGGCATGTGAATGGCTGGGTCCGGGTCGACAAGCCGGCGGTGATAGGCTTCGAGTAAGTCGCCGCGTTCCGCCTCAGGAATAGGCGCGGTGAAGCGCCACCACGCTTCTGGAAAGATGACTGACATTTTATAGAGAAACCATTCGATTTCCTGTGGGCGGCAAAGAAAAATTCCGCGCAGCACCAACCCAAGGCAAGCCTCAGGATGATGTTCTGCATAGGCAATAGCAAGGGTAGAACCCCAGGAGCCACCGAAAACGATCCACTTATCAACGCCAAGGGAAGTACGGAGCTTTTCCATGTCGTTGATCAAATCTGGTGTCGTATTTTTCTCCAATTCACCAAGTGGGGTCGATCGGCCCGCTCCGCGCTGATCGAAGATTATGATGCGGTAATGGTTGGGATCGAAGAACCGACGATGACATGGCCATGCACCAGCCCCGGGACCACCGTGCAGAAAAACCACGGGGACACCGCGCGGATTTCCACACTGCTCCCAATAAAGCGTGTGGGGTTCCCCCACAGGCAACTTGCCCACTTCATATGGCTCGATTTCTGGGTAAAAATCCCTGGTGTTCAACGTTAAGACTCCGCCAAATCCAACGATCATAAGGTGCGTCCGGCCGCTGGCAAGTGCGGGTAAGCCCACGAAGCGTTGTTTATGATACCCAGATGCCGAATTCACCAGCTTCTCGTGCCACCGACCATGCGTCTAGGTATCCGCTGGTGACGCGTACGCTAATTCTTGCCCTTGTCGTATTTTGGTTCGTACCGTCTGCCGCCGCAGAGCTGGATGCCGGTGGGCGGTTTCCGGTGCTCGAAATTATCGATGGTGATACGTTGGTGCTCGGCGATCACTCCCAGGTTCGGCTTGTCGGAATCCAAGCCCCAAAGCTGCCGTTGGGACGCCCCGGCTTCAAGACATGGCCACTAGCTCGCGAGGCCAAGCAGGTCCTTTCGGAGCTCGCCTTGGATAAAATGGTTTCGTTGTTCCATGGCGGACGGCGCCAAGACCGCCATCGCCGCCGGCTTGCTCATCTCTATCTGGACGACGGAACCTGGTTGCAGGGCGAAATGATTCTCCGAGGATTCGCCCGAGTCTACAGTTTTCTGGACAATCGGGCGCTGGCGTCCGAACTGCTCGAAATGGAAGAGCAATCAAGGAAAGCCCGACGAGGAATTTGGGGGCTACCGTACTATCATGTTCGCCCGGCCGAGCCGGATGCCGTCAAACTTGGCCGCTTCGAACTTGTGGTGGGCAAAATCACCAATGCCGCCATTGTTCGAGGCCGTGCCTACCTCAATTTCGGAACCGACTGGCGGACGGATGTCACCGCAAGCGTTGCGCCCAAACACCTCGGTTTGTTTAAACGGGAGGGGTACGACCTCGTCGCCCTAACAGGCCACCAGGTGCGGGTGCGCGGCTGGGTCGACAAGTGGAACGGACCGATGATCCGAGTTACCCATCCTGAGCAAATCGAACTGTTGGACGACTAACTTCCCATGCAATTGTTCCGATTGGAACAACGCCCAGTGGTTCATCCCTCCACTCGGTCAACCATAGCGCCCGATGTATCGAAACAAGCAGCATAGAGCGGCCCGCCGAACCCGCATCCACCATCCAGAGACGCAGTGAGCGGGGTAAGCTTGACTCCATACCCATCCGGAGCCAATCCGCGCACGATTTTTTTCACACCCTCGTAAGGTTCGGTAATCTGAGAGAATTGGGTGCCACCCCACCACAACGTATCGCTTTGGGTAAACAGTGGCCGAGAGGTATCGACACCAGCGTGTACGAACAGCAGCGCGCCATCATCGGTGAATGCTGCACGGCGCAAGCATCCCATGAACGCATCGTGTCCCGGTTGAGCGCGTACCGCTCGGCGAACCGCGCTAGTCCATCGTGCCGTTTTCCCGGCACCGGATCGCGCCTGCACCAACCCATCGGGTGCACTGAAGCCGTAAGCGGCGAGGGTTTCGGCCACGCCGCGGGCAAACATCCAGTTCAAGACATTGACTGGATCGAGCGCTAGATGCAGCTGCATCAGCTTGTGCCACATTTCCTCCTGAGAACCGCGCAAAAATACAACATCGCACGCCCTGGCTCGCGGGCGGGCAAGTATGTTGCGGCGAAAGGCCAGCAGCTCGTCCACCGTGGCCAGAATATGGCTAGCGTGATGCCCAAGGTAATTGCCCATGTATACCAGGCGGTCACCGGGTTCGAATCGAGGCCCAAGCTGCGCGTGGATGTGCGAAAGACGATGAACGTCGCCGTGTATGGCGGCCACCGCCCAAACCCGCTGGGCGCGTCGCAATGTGGCAAATTTCGTTTGATCGACCATCTGCGCCCAAAAATTTGTGGCGTAATCGCCGGCATCCTAAAGACACCGACGCCTCGATCCACGAATTTTTTTTCGGTCTACGAATTCAGACGAGAATTCTAATTTGCGCCGAGGAATTCCAGAGCCCAATAAGTCTATTTCGCGGTTCCACATACAGGGAGGCATTGGGCATCGTACTAAGCGGCTTCGAGAACCTTCGCCAGACGCTCTGTAGCCGCGCCGTGGTCGATCTTTTCCACCGCAGCGAACTCACGAACTAGGCGATCCAAAGCCGCCTCGTATAGTTGGCGTTCGCTGTACGAACGGTCGGGTTGACCCACGTTGGGATAAAGGTCGCGTACCACTTCGGCAATCGAAACTGGGTTTCCGGAATTAATTTTTGCTTCATATTCTTGGGCTCGGCGACTCCACATGGTGCGCCGAACTCGCGCCCGACCGCGCAAAGTCGACAAAGCAGAATGCATTTCCTTACGGGTTGACAAGCGCCGCATTCCTGCTGTGCCCGCCTTTCCAATGGGAACGCGCAAGGTCATCTTGTCCCTATCGAAATTAATTACGAACACCTCTAGCTCGAACCCGGCAATAGCCTGTTTTTCGACCGACGTTATCAGTCCCACGCCGTGGGTTGGGTAGACAACAAAATCGCCGGTGCCGAACGGCAGTTTCTTCGCCATAGTAAATTCTCTCCGTCGTTCCCTCGTTTTACCGCGAACGAAATTCCCGGCAATTGCAATTGATGGGCTAAAAGACGCGAATCAACAAAATCGAACCGTCCGCGGCATTGCGCCGCGATAGAAACGTAACCCGATCAAGAAACGCAGTCTAAGGCTCCCCTAACCGCGATCCACCCAATACCCGTTTCGTACGAGCGTCTCGGCGGTCAAAACCTCTCCCTCATAGGTAAAACGTACCACAATTCCCGACGGAATAACAGACCCGGCGGCCCCAATGTCCTAGGCTGAACGCTATTTCGGACCTTTCACGTAACTGCCCAGGTGCCTCAA
>JAAXGF010000002.1 GCA_012267605.1 Alphaproteobacteria bacterium
GGCGGGAGTGGGTGCGTCAGCTTGCGCTGCCGTTGGATTGGCAGGACGCGGTTATCCGTGCGGCAATCACCTTGAAACTCTGCAGTTTTGAGGAAACTGGTGCCATCATTGCAGCAATGACAACCTCGATACCCGAGGCCGCGGACAGCGGCCGAAATTGGGATTACCGGTATTGCTGGCTGCGTGACGCATTTTTTGTGGTTCGTGCGCTCAATCGTCTCGGTGCCATTACGGTGATGGAAAATTACTTGCGGTACCTGGCGAATATCACTGCGTCCGCGGTCGACGGCCATTTGCAACCAGTCTACGGTATTGGCCAGGAATCGCGGTTGCCTGAACGGCAGGTTGATTCCCTTTCGGGTTACCGGGGCATGGGTCCTGTTCGAGTTGGTAACCAGGCATACGAGCACGACCAGCACGATGTCTACGGCCACGTTGTTCTTGCCGCGACACAGGCGTTTTTCGATGAACGCCTGCTGCGACCGGCCGGAATTGACGCGTATCGGCGTCTCGAATCCGTCGGGGAACGGGCGTTTTCCCTACACGATCAGCCAGACGCCGGAATTTGGGAGTTGCGTACCCGGGCGCGAGTTCATACCTCGTCGAGCTTAATGTGCTGGGCAGCTTGTGACCGTTTGGCCAAGGTTGCCGCCCACTTGGGGCTGACCGGTCGCGTCGCATACTGGCAGGAAAAGGCAAACCACGTCCGGGGCGTCATTTGGCAGCGTGCTTGGAACGAAAACCATGGCGCCGTGGTCGAAAGTTTCGAGGGGGAGGGATCGGACGCCAGTCTGTTGCTCATGAACGAGATCGGATTTGTCGAAAAAGACGATCCGAGATTCGTCTCGACCGTTGCGGCCATCGAACGTGATTTGAGACGAGGCAATCATTTATTCAGATACGCTGCGGCGGACGATTTCGGGGTTCCCCAAAATGCATTTAACATATGTACTTTCTGGTACATCGAAGCGCTCATTGCCTTGGGTCGCCAAGAGGAAGCGCGGGGTCTTTTCGAATCTATGCTCGCATGCCGAAATTCTTTGGGCCTATTGTCGGAAGATACGGATCCAAATACCAAAGAACCATGGGGCAATTATCCGCAAACATACTCACTTGTTGGCCTCATCCATTGCGCCCGGCGGTTAAGCCGTAGCTGGGAAGACGTGTTGTGAACAGGGCACAGCGAATCCGAATCAGGAAATGTTTTCTCCGCCCTGAGCCATACGCGACGGATCACGTTGGCCCCATAAACGCCTCTAGGGAGCGATAATCTGGTGGCGGGCCGCCCGCTTCGTCTTGTCGCGGATATCGGTGGGACAACTGCGCGTTTTGCTCTCTGCGAGCAGAATTCGCGTCCGTCCGAGCCGACCGTCTATCGGTGTGCAGATTATGCTGACATTGGTAACGCCCTGGGCGAATTTTTGGACCAAAATTCGGATAGACAGCCCTTGGATGAAGGGTTCCTTGCCGTGGCCGCGCCGGTCATGGGCGACAGAGTTGCTCTAACTAATCATCCTTGGCGGTTTGAAATCGCTGATTTGCAGCGGTCACTGGGATTTGGCCGGTTACAAATCGTCAATGATTTTACGGCGATCGCATTGTCTTTGCCGCATTTACTTGATGCGGAAGTCCGGCAAATTTGCGACGGAATAGCTGTGCCGGAATCAGCGAGCGCAGTCATCGGTCCGGGCACTGGGCTGGGTGTATCAGCGCTCGTATCAGGTGGTGGACACTCAATCGCTCTGGTCGGTGAGGGTGGGCATGTCGATTACGCGCCTGTCGATGCGCTCGAACGCGAAATATTTCGTTGGTTAAGCATGCGCTTCGATCATGTGTCCTTGGAACGGGTTTTATCGGGCCCTGGGTTGGTTAACCTTTTTCGAGCGATATGTCACGTCGAGGATATGTCGGAGGTTATGCAAGAAGTGCGCGGTTTGGACCACGTATCCGCTGCAGACGTCGTGCGCCGCGCAAATTCCGGGGATTGCCCGGCCAGCGCCCGTGCGGTAGCGACGTTTTGCGCGATTCTCGGGAGCGCCGCTGGAAACCTAGCTCTCACCGTGGGTGCCCGTGGCGGTGTCTATATTGCCGGAGGCGTCGTATCGAAACTAGGCGATGCCTTCTCACCCGCACTGTTTCGCGACCGTTTCATCGCTAAGGGAAGATTTCGTAAGTATCTGGAAGCTATCCCAACCTACATCATTACCGAGTCCAATCCGGCGCTCCTGGGCCTCGCTCACCTTTCCGCCGACGCTACGTAACCGCTTTCACAGGAGGATTGTGGCCGTCGTCACATGAGATGGGTTGGAAAACGGATAAGATTGATCGAAACTATGAGAGTGGTGTCCGGTGCGAGGATCTCGCCTCCCACGAGTATAGGGGTGAGCACTCGAAATTATCTGTCGGAATATCAAACCGCTAGACGTGGGGGACGCGTCTTCACGAGATGAGCCGCAAGGCGGCTGAGGGTGGCCAATGAGCTTCAAGTTAAAATTTTGGGGTGTCAGGGGAAGTATTGCGTGTGCTTCGCCGAACCACGTGGCGTTCGGCGGCAACACCAGTTGCATCGAAATTTCTGCTGGTGGCGACAAGTTGATACTTGATGCCGGTACTGGGATTAGGAACCTGGGTCACTGGTTGTTGAAAAAGGATGTGAAGCGCGCCAACATCTTGATGTCCCATACCCATTGGGACCATATCAACGGCTTTCCGTTTTTCGCCCCCGCATTCAGGAAAGATCGATCATTTCACATCATGGCCGGTCATCTGATCGACGATGGCGGTATCCGTAATATTCTAGCGGGTCAGATGGCGAATCCCACATTCCCAGTCCCACTTGAGGCGATGCAAGCAAATATGACCTTCGAGGACTTTAGAGCCGGAGATTCGTTCGGTCTCGGAAAGAATGGACGGATCAAGGTGAGGACTGCACCGTTGAATCATCCCAATGGCGCTACTGGGTATCGCATTGAGTACGCTGGCAAGTCGGTGTGCTATGTGACCGATACGGAACACGTCATCGGCCAACCTGATCAAAACATCCTCGGCCTCATTGAGGGCGCCGATCTGGTAATTTACGATTCAACGTATACCGAGGAGTTTCTCGGTCGCATTGGCTGGGGCCATTCGACTTGGCAGGAGGGTATCCGACTCGCACGTGCTGCCGAGGTAAAGAGACTTGCGATCTTCCACCATGATCCCGACCATGAAGACGTTCTTATGGAGGAAATTGAGAAGCGAGCTAAGGACGTTTGGCCGGGCGCGTTCGCCGCGCGCGAGAGTGCCCGCATCAGTCTTTCGGACACAGGCAATAAGAATCCGTCGATTCACGTAGGAAAATCGTTGAAGGCGAGCGCTGCCTAGCAGCGTGGATCATGTGAATTCAGCGGACTTTTTCCTCCCCCCAATCGGGGTCGAATACTGCGGCCAGCTGTTCTAGTCGATTTCTATCCCTTATGTAGAGGGTCTTGTGTTTGCGCTCGATAACGTTATCGCCCGCAAGTTGTCCCATAGCCCGGGCAACTGTCTCGCGCGAGGTGCTTGCTCGTCCGGCAATCGTCGCTTGCGTTGGAATGGGCCAAATAACCCAGTTTGTGGATGTCGCCGCGTCGAGCAGCGCCAAGCGTAAGAGTTCTAAATACACGCGTTGTACGGCGCCCAACGTACTGAGATCCATGATGCGATCGTCGCAACGGCGAATAATTCGGGCCATGCGTTCAATAATTCGCTTGGCGATCATTGCTTCTTCCGAAAGTAATTGGTTGAAACAAGCCGGTTCCATGGCGGCCAACAGACTTTTATCCAAGGCCATAACCGTCGCAGAACGTGGCGCGCCATCGATCGCCGCAAGTTCACCGAAGTAGCCGCCGGCACGTATACGGGCAAACGCTATCTCCCGGCCCGAGTACGAATAATTTAAAATTTGCACGGCGCCGCCGACAACAAAAAACACGTCGCGATCGTCGCTAAATCGATCGATTATTTTTTCGTTTGGCTGATATTCGCGCCAACGGCATTGACCTTCGAGTTTACGAAGGGCTTCCGCCGGCAAATCGTCAAGAAGGCGAATATCGTCAAGACTTCTTTCGCCCGAATTCGCCACAATTATTTCCCTCCCCTTGCTAGGCTGTTCTCATTTGAGATTTCGAACAGCATAGCACGATTTCGCGATCGGTTACTCGCCTTGTGGATAACAGGGCTGGGAGGGCAATGAGTTGAAATTTCGCAATTACCTGGCTCCTAGCTCGGTACCCACGGTTCGATGACACGTGTGTCGAGGCTGCTCCCCTATTTTTCGGCCCTTACCGCCAATATTATTCCTCTGGTTGCTGCCGCACATATTTCTTGAGGTCATGTGCGACGCGGGAAAACACGTTCGGCCAATCGCCGCGGTGAGATTGCCGGAACAGGCGCATCGTCGGATACCAGGGGCTGTCGTCGCGGTCGAGCATCCAGCGGAAGTCGGGGGCGAAAGGCAATAAAAGCCATACCGGCCGGCCAAGAGCACCCGCTAGGTGTGCTACGGCGGTATCGACACTAATCACCAAGTCCAACTGCTCAACTATTTCCGCGGTGTCCGCGAAATCCTCAATCCGAGCGGAAAGATCGGATAACGGCCACGAAACCTTCCCAGAATCCGCGCTGCGCGGTCCAGTTTGAAGGCTGAATAGACCCACGCCATCGATGTTTGATAGCGGTTTGAAGTGCGCCAACGCGCACGAGCGGTTGCGGTCGTCCCGGTGGGTAGGCCGGCCAGCCCAGACAATCCCAACTCTAATCCGTGGCCGCCCTTTCCAGGGCTGACTCACAAGTGTCGACAGATCTATGTTCAGCCGGGTTGAAGAAGGAGGCTTGAGATAAGGCACCGTGTTGGGGATGGTTTGTGTCGTAGTTTGGAGAATCGCCGGTAGGCTCATCAATGGCGCGTGGTAATCGAACGGCGGTAGGGATTCTGCGGAGGGGATCGCCTTGTCAACGTCCCGATCCTCAGAAAACAGCCGGACCAATGGTGGGGGACACTCGATCAGAACACGCGCACCACGTTCGGCGGCGTGGCTGGCGTAACGCACGAACTGGATGGCATCGCCTAATCCTTGTTCGCAGTGCAAGAGAATAGTCTTTCCAGGCGCCTCTCCGCCGTTCCAAGGCGGTTGATGATAGCTCTTTGGCTGTTTGCTTTTTCGCCGCCACCGCCACTCGTATTCACGCCAACCGTTTTTAAAATCTCCCTGGATGAGCAGAAGCAGGGACCGATTCCAGCGGACTTCAGCGTTTTCCGGTTCGATTGAGAGCGATTTGTCGAAGGCTTTGCCGGCGGAATCGTATTGGCCAAGATGGTAATGGGCATTCCCCATGTTGTTGTATGCGTCCGCCATATTGGACTGGCTAGCAATAGCTGCGTGGAAGTGGGGCAGGGCGGCTTCGGGCTCGCCGCATTCTGTCAAGGAGACACCCAAATTGTTTTGCGCGCTTGCGAAGGACGGGCGTGCTTCGACCGCTCGACGGTAGTGGTTTATGGCTCCATCAATGTCGCCACGTGCCTTGAGGCCAATCGCCAAATTGAAATGGGGATCCGGGGCGAGCGGTCGCACGGCGAGCGCGGTACGAAACGCATTCATTGCCGCTTCCTCCTGGCCAAGATCGCGTAATACGAGACCGAGGTTGTTGTGGGCGGCTGCATTTTCCGAATCACGATCAATCGCGGCCCGGTACTGAGTAATCGCCTCCTCCTTGTTCCCTCGATCCCTCAGGACGTTGCCAAGGTTGTAGTACGCAGCTGCCAGCGACGGGGCCAGGGCAATAGCTTGACGGTAATGCTCCTCTGCGGCCGGCAAATCCCCTGCCGCGCGGCGGGCGGCGCCAGCGTCGTTTCGAAAATCTGCAGCCGACGGCCGCGCAACTACGGCACCTTCGAGGTATGCTACCGCATGATCTTTAGCTCCCTTGCGGAATGCTATGATCCCCAGGAATCGTAAAGCATCGGCTTGCTCAGGATCTTGGCGCAAAATCTCGCGGCAGATTCGCGACGCCTCCTCCACCTTTCCGCACTTCATTGATTCGTGCAGGCGCGTCACCGAACGATCTATGCTGGTTTGGTTCAGCCACTCGCTATCGACCGTCATCTTCGGCGTTCGACGAATAACCGAAGCGCGTCACTTACGCGCGCGAATACCTCAGGCCAATCCCCGATCATTTTTTGGCGAAAAAGCCTCATCGACGGGTACCAAGGCGTGTCTTCGGAATTCAGTAGCCAGCGCCAATCTGGAGAAAACGGGATGAGTACCCATGTTGGGTGCCCTAATCCTCCGGCCAGATGAGCGACGGCGGTATCCACAGTGATGACCAGGTCGAGGCGCGCCACGATCCCGGCGGTATCGGCGAAATCGCAGATCGATCCAGCCAAGTCGTTCACTGTGGTACCAGTCTCAGGTTGGCGAAGATCGCCACCCTGAGGTCCCAGCTGTAGGCTGTAGAGACTGACGCCCGGGATATCCGCGAGCGACAAAAACAGTTCGACCGGGCAGGATCTCTTGCGATCACGCGGATGCTTCGGATTTCCAGCCCAGACAATGCCAACCTTGATCCGACCCTCCTCTCCAGGGATTGGAATAGATGGCGGGCCGGCCGTCAGGTAGGGCATAGGGTCGGCAAAAGTCTCCGGGCGTGTGCGTAACAAGAGCAGAGGTAAGCTCATGATTGGTGCTTGAAAGTCGATGTCGCTTGGTTCCTTGCCGAATGCCACGGCACGTTGTACGCCTTTGGCCCCCGCGGCCAGGCGAACCAGAGGTTGTTGGCAGGCTATGATGACGTTCCCACCTCGGCGGGCAAGGACAGCTGCGAAACGGAGAAACTGTATGGTGTCTCCATACCCCTGTTCGGCGTGTACCAAAATTGTTTTACTCGACAATTCCTGGCCGTTCCATTCTGGTACCGAATACTCTCGCGGCGCAGACTGCGGTCGATGGCGGCGCACTTCGAACGCCGGCCAACCTGATTGGAATTCGCCTTTCAGGAGTAGTGCGAACGACCGATTCCAAAGGGCGTCGAGGTTTTGCGGCTGAACGGCGCGTGCGCGATCGAATGATTCAAGCGCTTCGTCGACTCGGCAGCGCGCCATCAGCGCGTTTCCGAGGTTCAGATGTAGGTTGGCGAATTCACCAGTGGGGGGTGTGGCGAGCGAATTTGCAATACGGGTAACGGCGAATTCGTAGTGGTGGATTGCCTCGTCGGCGCGGTCCAAATCAGTTAGCGTCAACCCGAGATTGTTGCGGGTGCTCATCGTGTCATGATCCCTAGCTAGTGCCAATTCATAGTGGACCACGGCATCCTCGAGGTGCCCCTGTTCGCGCAATACGTTGGCCCAACCGAATTGAGCCCGACCACTGGACTTGTCGAGGCTACAGACGGCGCGAAACATTGATTCCGCCTGGTCGAGCCGCCCCTGCTGTTGCAAGAGAAACGCCAAATTTATTCGTGCGTCGATGAACGCCGGTTCAAGGTCCAGCGCCATGCGATACTCTGATTCCGCCTCCACCAGGTTATCGGTTGCGGCCAGAGCATTGCCTAGGTTGTTGTGGAGTTGCGCCGTCTCCGGACCGATATCCACGGCACGTCGGTAGTACTCGACTGCTTCTCTGGGGCGGTCGAGTGCGCGCAGGGTCACGGCCATATCGTTGTGATAGGCCGATACCGAAGGTTCCGCTGAAATCGCTTTTGTAAAATAGTCTACCGCTGTCGCGTAATCGCCTGCTTGGTGCGCAAGGATTCCAAGGCCGTGTAGCACCTGGGCGTGGTCGGGGCGCTGTTGAAGAAGCATGTGATACAGCCGTTCCGCTTCCGCGAAGCGGCCCGCCACGTGGTGCTGATGGGCCGACTGGAGAATGCTTCCGAATTCCATGGCAAACCTGGCAGACCGATTTCGCTTATGTCCCTTCGCGGGCCAACCGCCGGGCCTCGCGGGCTCTCAGTGCCCCCTCTGATGTTGAACACATAACCTTCACACGTTGCCAAAATGCCTTCGCTGGCCGGGAAAGAATTGGCGATGGGCTGTTTCGCCGCATACAATGTGGGACTCATGAACGATTCGTCTAGCCCGAATTCCGGGCAGGAAAATAAGATGCCGTCGTCGCCGCCCGAGATCGAGCCGGCCACCGAAGAGGCGGTCGGAGTGGCGCCATGCATTTGGGTCCCAGCCCTGGTGGTTGCCGTTCTGATATCGGTTCTTGCTTACCAGTGGAGGTGGTAGCTTGAGATCATCTGCGCCTGTAGCTGAGATCAGTGCAATTTCCGACGCAGACTAATTGAGGCTGAATTCGGCAAATTGTGCCAACGTCAGATGTCAGATCAAACCGCGGACGCGCCAATAACCACTTGGGAAAGTTCGTCTGTACCCATAGCTGGAAGTCAAACCATGTTGTTAGAAACGGGGCGAACATAGAGCATCTGTACCTTCCATATTTTTGAAAGTTATTTGTGTGAGGAACCTCGCGGTTTATAGTTAGACGTACTGGAATTGGGAGCCGAACCGTACTTATGATTAGTCGTAATCTTCCCTTAATTATGTTCGTGGTCGCCGTCGGCATAATAATCTTTTTCGCCGGTTTTGCGGTGTGGCATTTCGAAGTTTTCCCCTATCCGCAAATTTTGTCCGCAAAACATTTCGTTGAGGACTGGAAGAGCGAGCTTGGGATCGGGCCAACAAAACTACTGGTTTCTGCGCGCGATCCGAACCGGACAATAGTCAGATTTTATAGCGCGGACAGACTCGCGCCTGGAAATGTCCTGATTAGCGGGCTCATTAGGGATAAGAACTCACTGTATGGCGTTGGGCTCTTCGACCGCGACGGAAAGCGCCTACACTATTGGCCGATTGACCCATCAAGTCTGACCGAGAAGACCGACGATCGATCCGTATTTGACGTATTTCCTCATGGTGTGTTGGTTCGCCCCGACGGCACGCTTTTCGTCAATTTCGATGATATGCCGAGCACGGTCCGTGTATCTGCCTGCGGTGAGCAGGAATGGGCGGCGAAAAATGGCGCGCATCACGCAATCTTTATTGACCACGAAAATCAGATTTGGACGCTATTACAGAAGAGCGCAATTGGTGTGATCGACGCCAATACCGGTGAGATTGAAAAATCAATTTCAATTAGTCAGGACGTTATTATACCTCATAACCTGCACGGCCATTTCGATCTTCGTACCACCGAACGCGAGTTGGACCCAGATGATCTAGACGAAATTTACTGGTTTCATATGAACGACGTTGAGATCGTTAGTCCTATTGTTGCCGAGGCTTCAAGCGTATTAGAGGTTGGAGACGCGGTCGTAAGCTTGAGAGAAATCAATACAATCCTGGCGTTTGACCCAGAATCTGGGATGCCGCGTTGGTGGCAGACCGGTCCGTGGCACCGCCAACACGATTTGGATTTACAGTCGGGCGGTACAATTGTTCTCTTTGACAATAATATGGGGAAAGGTGTGTCACGTATTCTCCGGTTTGATCCGGTCAGCCGGGAGGTTGAGGTAATGTTCGAGGGTAGTGATGCTTTTCCCTTTTATTCGTGGAGGCGAGGAAAACAGGACCTGCTTGAAAACGGGAATCTTTTGGTTACCGTCTCCGAGGAGGGTCGGGTGCTGGAAGTGTCTTCCAAGGGCGAACTGCTCTGGGAGTTCAATCTAATCTTTGACGACGATCGCAATGGCATTATCAACAAGGCCATGATTTTAACGGAATCCTATTTCGACGCTGGAGCGCTCGACTGTGGAAATAATTGAGCCAGCACTCAATTTTTGTTGTGGATTGCAGACGGGGCTATTTGTTGAAGACTCGAGATGATGTCGTCGACCATAGGTGCGAACTCGGTCAATATACTATTGTCGTAACTGCCCAGGTCTGATCCCGTCGAACACCCGCACCTGATGGATTTCTGCATGCGGTGGTGCTGGCGGGAGGTTTCAGAAGCGCAGTTTGGGGATCAGCTGGATGGGATCGGGATGTGCCAGGGTATCGAGGACATTCCATCCCTGTTTTCTGGCGGTGGCGATGACGGAGCGCAGGTTGGAGAAGTCGAAGGCGCCTTGCATCGAGCGGAAGCCGCCTGAGATTTTCTGGCGCAGCTTGCCCATTCGGAGGTCGGGCT
>JAAXGF010000109.1 GCA_012267605.1 Alphaproteobacteria bacterium
GTTGAGGCACCTGGGCAGTTACTTAAAATCTATGAAAATGCGGGTGTAGCTCAATGGTAGAGCAGGAGCTTCCCAAGCTCAAGACGGGGGTTCAATTCCCCTCACCCGCTCCACCGCGTTAATGATCAGCTCTGAGCAGACAAACTCCGGCTCGCGCGATCATCTCCGCGTCTTCCATTCGTTTAGGAACCAGGCGACAACCAGCGCGACAAGGATCGTGCAGTAGATAAAAAATGCTTCGGGTTCGCTCATGGACCGGCTGTCTTTCGCGCGGCCACGCCCTATTTCTTCTCGGCGGAATCCTCAGGGGACGGCGGTGAAAATATTTTAGCGGCTTGCGGCGATTGCTTTTGCGCTTGGGCAGCTTCGCTGGCCTTGGTTCGTTCAGCCGCCGCAATCTTAGCAGCGACACCCGTTGTTTTTTCGCGAATACGCGCACGTTTCCCAGTTCGCCCACGCAAATAATAGAGCTTGGCTCGACGCACGTCACCGCGGCGAACCACCAAAATATCGGCGATACGTGGCGAATAAAGGGGAAAGACGCGCTCCACGCCTTCGCCGTAAGACAACTTTCGCACGGTGAACGATGAATTGAGTCCGCGATTGCGGCGGGCGATGCAGACGCCCTCAAACGCTTGGATGCGTTCGCGCGTACCCTCGACCACATTGACGTTCACGCGCACGGTATCTCCCGGTGCGAATTGAGGAATAGGGCGGGTTTCTGTCAGCGCCGCGACTTGTTCCTGTTCGATTTCTTCGATGATGTTCATTTGTGACAACCTGGGTCTGGTCTTTCGACGGTCATAGGCCTCTCGCTCACGGGAGAGGCAAGATTTCTGGCGTACCGCCGCCACAGATCAGGGCGGCGTTCCTCTGTGACCCGCTCTGCCTGGCGTCGGCGCCAATTTTGAATGCGTCCATGATGGCCCGATAACAGCACCTCCGGTACGGCGTGGCCTTCCCAAATCGCGGGCCGAGTATACTGGGGATATTCCAGAAGCCCATGGGTAAAGCTTTCCTCCTCCAACGCCTCGGCCTTTCCAACAACACCCGGAAGCAGCCGGACGCATGCGTCAATCAACGCTACTGCGGCGGGCTCGCCGCCCGAAAGCACAAAATCGCCTAAGCTGATCTCCTCGACGCCGCGCGCAAGGAGAACCCGCTCATCTACGCCCTCAAAGCGACCGCAGACCAACACCACGCCTGGTCCGGAGGCGAGTGCCTGCACCCGCGCTTGATCCAGCGGACGGCCGCGAGGGGTAAAATAGACCACCGCCCTGTTTCGGGCTGTATCATCGGGCGCCTCGCACTTGGTGGAACAAGTCAAGTCGATAGCCGCCGCGAGGATGTCGGGACGCATCACCATACCGGGGCCGCCACCGTAGGGACTATCATCTACGACGCGGTGTTTATCGCGCGCGAAGGTTCGAATGTCCACCGTTTCCAATTGCCAGATTCCACTCGCTTGCGCCTGACCGGCAAGGGAGTGCGTCAACGGGCCGGGAAACATTTCGGGAAACAGAGTGAGGACCGTGGCACCCCACACTTCTCCGCGTTGTGGTGCTCTAGTCACCACGCCCTCTCAAGCCAGACCTTCGGGGGGGTCGACGATCAGGCGTCCGCCGGCAATATCGACGCCAGGAACAACCGACCTGGTGAACGGCAATAAAATTGTGGGCACGCCGTTTTCGTCAACAATCTCGATAACGTCCCCGGCGCCAGCATCAAAAATCGCGCCTACGGTACCCAAGGCACCGCCATCTTGTCGCTCAACGCGCAATCCGATTAAGTCGCAATGGTAGAATTCCTCTTCTGCGGGCGCTGGCAAAGCCGCTCGCGGTACATAGAGCCGGGTTCCATTCAGGCGCGTAGCGGCGTCTCGATCGGTAATTCCGTCAATTGTCGCAATCACGGTGCCCTTCGCTGTTTGACGCACGCGCAGCGGCAGTGGCTGGCCGCCCGGCCGGTCATAAACCGGGCCATAGGCGGCGATGTCCGCCGGGTTTGCGGTGTAGCTGGTAATGCGCACCGACCCATCCAACCCTTTGGCTCCGCCGATCACGCCGAGCACAACCCAATCCGCGGATTCGAATTCGTCGACGCGATCCTCCACCTTTCGAAGCGCTGGGGATGTTCCAACCGACATGTTAGGCCTCCGCATTCTCCTCCGGCTCCCCGGTCTTCTCCTCCGTCTTTTTCTCAGGCTCCTCAGCCTTCTTCTCAGGTTTCGGTGGTGCCCCTTCTTCCGCCGCGGCGCGTTCTTGGGCTTTCTTTTTTGGGCGCGACTTGTTTGGTCGATTAGGCTGGGCCGGCATGGGTGCAATTCCCGCTTGGCCAAGAAAGATCGCTACCCGCTCAGATGGCTTGGCGCCATTGTCGAGCCAATGTTTGACGCGATCTTCGTTCAACGTGACCCGCTTCGGATCGTCGCTCGGCAACAGGGGGTGATATGTTCCCAATTTTTCGAGAAAACGCCCGTCGCGTGGTGTTCGTGAATCCGTCGCGACAATGCGATAATACGGCCGCTTCTTGGCGCCGCCGCGGGCCAGGCGAATTTTGACCGCCATTGCTCATCCTTTCATCGTGACCCGCATCGGGGTTTCAAGCGAATGAAATATATACAAAAACCAATTTCAATGTCGGCAGTTTGCTAACCGAAATTGAAGGGGCCCGGCGGCATGCCGGGCAGTCCGTGGCGCATGATGCCCTTTTTGCCCTGCTTATTCATCTTTTTCATCATCCCGCTCATCTCCTTGTACTGTTTGACGACGCGGTTGACATCCTGAATCGTGGTGCCTGAACCGGCGGCGATGCGGCGCCGGCGGGATCCATTCAGCAGCCGCACGTTGCGCCGCTCGGCCTTGGTCATTGAACTGATGATCGCCTCGCTGCGCACCAAGACACCATCGTCTAAGCGCGACTGAGCCAACTGCTTTTTCACCTTAGCAACGCCGGGTAGCATGCCCATCAGGCCTTCCATCCCGCCCATTTTGCGCATTTGCCGCAGCTGCGCAGCCAAATCATTGAAATCGAAACGCCCTTTTTCGAACTTGCGGGCGAGCTTTTCCGCCTCTTCCTGATCGATGGTTTCACTCGCCTTTTCGACCAAACTGACGACGTCGCCCATGCCGAGAATGCGCGACGCCAGCCGGTCGGGATGGAAGTCCTCAATGGCGTCAAGCTTTTCGCCGACCCCGAGCAATTTCACCGGACAGCCTGTGGCGGCTCGCATACTCAGCGCGGCGCCACCCCGGGCGTCTCCATCGACCCGGGTGAGCGCGATACCACTCAGGCCAACCCGCTGGTGAAAGCTTTCTGCGAGGGTAACCGCGTCTTGGCCAGTCATGGCGTCAGCCACGAGCAAAACCTCGGCCGGATTGGTGGCGTCGCGAACAGCGGCGGCCTCGATCATCATTTCGTCGTCGATGTGCAGACGGCCGGCGGTATCCAACAATACGACGTCGTAACCCTGTAGACGCCCCACCTCCATGGCCCGTCGGGCGATGGCCACCGGCTGTTGGCCGGCGACAATAGGTAAGGTCGGCACCTCTGCCTGTTTACCCAACACGGCGAGCTGGTCCTGGGCTGCGGGGCGGTAGACGTCGAGTGAAGCCATCAGCACACGCCGTTTTTGGGTGGTGCTCAAGCGCCGCGCCAGTTTGGCACAGGTTGTAGTCTTCCCGGATCCTTGCAAACCGACCAACATGATGGCGATCGGCGGCGTAGCCGTGAGGTTGATCCCTTCGCTCTCCCCACCGAGCATCTCCACCAAATGGTCGTGGACGGTTTTCACCACCATTTGGCCCGGTGTGACACTGCGCAACACCTCGGTGCCCACTGCCCGTTCACGGATGCTGGCGATAAATTCTTTGACCACGGGGAGTGCCACGTCGGCCTCGAGTAAGGCCACGCGCACCTGGCGCAGGGCGTCGTTGACGTGGCGCTCGTCAAGTGCGCCGCGCTTGCGCAGAGCCTCGAATACCGTGCCCAGCCGGTCCGACAGTGAGTCAAACATGATCAATCGCAAGTATTGTGAACGGCATTTTTCGGTGTCGATTTCGCGCGCTGCCCGCGCGAATTCAAAACCTTCGACCGAAACCGCTCAAAATAGGGCCAATCACAGCGAAATGTCAAGTTAACCGCGGTGGGGGACATCCTTATTACAGTAAATGTTTGTCTCGCGCGAACCTCATTGTTTGAATGCCTGCGCGTGAAGATTTTCATTCGAGAACCTTTCTGTGGTGTACTGCATCTCGGATAACAATTGTCTCTGATTACAAGCATTCTTGAGGTAAGGTGAGGTAATGGGAAGGGCTATCTCGCAAGCTTATGTTTGCATGACAGTGGCCGTGTGGCTTTCGGCCTGCGAGGGACTCGATGATTTCGCGGCCCGTTGGGATGTCGATGAACCGGTGGTCCAGGCTGAAGCGCGAAAAGAATTGGTGGGCGAGAAAAAGCCCGGACATGAGTTAGATCAATCGACCATCGAAGCAAGGGTGGTCAGCGATGGAAATGCTGTCGATTCGCCGCCCGCTTCCATCGACCCTGAGGCACGCGACCCTCTCCTGTATCCAGGCACGGATAAATTCGTAAGTGCTGCCTCGCGTAAGGGGATCTTCGTGGCGGAAGCCGATACCGACGGCACGACTCTGGTGCTCAACTTCGAGAACGCGGAGCTTCGCGACGTAGTGGCGGTGGTCCTGGGCGACACGCTGAAGGCAAATTACGTTTTTGATCCAAGAGTCACCGGTTTGGTCACACTGCAAACCTCGGAGGCAATTCCTCGAAGTGCTGTGTTGGCAACGCTTGAAACGGTCTTGCGGATGAATGGCGCGGCATTGGTTCACGCCGACGACGTTTACCGGGTAGTGCCCGCCAACGAGGCCGTGAGCGGGAATCTCGTGCCGCAGCTCGGCACAGGTTCACAGCGCGCGCGGGCGGGCTACGGGGTTCGTATCTTGCCCTTGCGGTACGTGTCGGCGATGCAAATGGAAAAGCTCCTCGAACCATTCCTGCCGTCCACCGAATCGCTTCGCATCGACACCGACCGCAACCTTCTGGTTCTATTCGGAACCGGCCAAGAGCTTGATAACCTGGTGGCAACCGCCGGTATATTCGATGTGGATTGGTTGTCTGGATTGTCCGTCGGCATATTCCCCCTGGAGAATATTGGGCCGGATGTCTTGGGGGACGAGCTATCGCACGTCTTCGGGGATGAAGCGCAGGGTCCGCTTGCGGGGCTGATCCGTTTCGTTCCCGTCGAGAGGCTCAACGCACTCATGGTGGTGACACAACGCGCGAGCCTCCTCGAACAGGCGGATAAATGGATTCGCCGCCTGGATCGCACCGATAATATCACGGGCCATAACATCTATGTTTACTACGTCCAGAATGCCAAGGCTGCGGACCTCGCGGAAACGCTGAGTCAGGTGTTCGCAAAGGCTTCTTCCAGCGAGAGGCTTGGCCAACGAGATCTTCTCGCACCGGGTCGCCAGCCAGTTGTTCTCCGTTCTCGTGAATCCGGTCCGACACAGCCTTCTCCCCCTGACGAATCGCCCGACTCTGGCCGCCCGCAACCACCCGAGCGGTACGATTCCAGTCCAATCGATCAGAGTGTCGCGACATTGAGGGCGCGAACGGGGGGCGGTCTTGGCACCAAATCCTATGCGGATGTCAGCATTATTGCCGACGAGATCATTAATGCGCTCATCATCATGGCCACTCCGCAAGATTACAGAACAATAGAAGCAGCGCTGAACAAACTCGACATTCTGCCCTTGCAAGTGCTCATCGAGGCAACGATCGCCGAAGTGACATTGGGCGATGATTTGCGCTACGGCCTGCAATATTTCTTCGAGGAAGGCAAATTCACGACGACGCTGAGCAACGTTGCCGGTGGTGCCGTAGCCTCGACGTTTCCGGGTTTTTCGACGGTGTACAGTACATCCGATACGCGGATTATCCTGGACGCGTTGGAATCCATCACCACCCTCAACGTCATTTCCTCGCCACAGCTCGTCGTCCTTGACAATCAATCCGCCCAACTGGAGGTCGGAGACGAGGTCCCTGTCACGACACAGCAGTCGGTCAGCACGGCTGACGCCGCCGCACCCTTGGTCAGCACGATTGAATACCGCGACACCGGCGTTATTCTCACCGTTACCCCCCGTATCAACACCGGTGGTTTGGTCACGATGGAGATCGAGCAGGAGGTCAGCAATGTCTCGCAAAACGTAAGTACCGGCGCCCTGACGCCGACGATTTCACAACGTCGAGTCAAGAGCACGGTCGCCGTTCAATCGGGCGAAACCGTCGTCCTTGGCGGCTTGATCGAGGAAACGCAGAATACGACGAAAAGCGGTATTCCCTTTCTCATGCGGATTCCGGTACTCGGAGCGCTTTTCGGGACCAGGGGCAACATGGCGGTGCGAACCGAACTCATCGTATTCTTGACGCCACGGGTAATTCATAATCAGGATGAGGCTCGGGAAATTACTGAGGAAGTGCGCCGCAAGCTCCAAAGCCTCAAACCGTATACGGAAATACTGCGCCGTTCGTCACCTTAACAGGAATTGGCCCGATCTTCTCAAATTCCATCGTCCGCCATGATAACGCGTAACCTGAAACGTACCGTACGCCCCAGGGATTTGATAAAGCTCATTCGGCGCCCGCTCGCCGGAATCCGTGAACTTCAAAGGATACATCCAACACCAAGTTAGGGTCTTGCGCCACGGAGTTTCTCCAAGCGGTTCGGTCGTCGGCTCTGATGCTCAAGCTGTTGATGAACTGGTATGGCTGCGTCATTTCCAAATCGTAGAACACTTTCTGCAGGGCATTTATCGTGCCGCTCGCACGAACCTTCAAAGGGATTTGCTGCAAATGCGCCTCACGTTTTGCCGGCAACACCTTGACGCTTTCGAACGTACCGCCGTGGCCAACGACAATTGATTTCACGCGAGCATGAAGATTCGCTCCTGCCGCAGCCTCGTTGTCACCGGCCAAGAGTTGTCCGTCGTTTCCCGTGCGCGCTTGCAGCGCGTCGCGCTGTTCTTTCAGCAGCCGAAGGCGATCTTCGACACCGGTCAGTTTGTTGAGTTGATATCTAAGGTCGGCAATCGATTCGTCGTAGCCGCGATGAAGATTCAACAATGGCGTGACCGCGAGGAGAAACACCAGCCCCAACAACCCGACAAGAATGGTCACGGCGAGGCCGCGGCTTGCCAATCTTTCCGCCATTATGCTCATTCTTCCGCCCTTTCGAGGATGCGGGCGCTAATTTGCAGGCGGTCCACACCCATGGACCTGTCCTGCTCGACTTCGGAGTCAAATCGAGCGTCATCAAACAGCGGCGAGTCTTGGATGATGCCAATCAAGTCTGAAGCTTGGGGCGAATACGCGTAAATGCGCACGCTATTGCCATGCAACTCGATTCGGTGCAACCATGTCCTGTCCGGAACAACACGACTCAACTCGTCAATGATGGCGACCGCCGAAGGGGTGCGGCGTTTCTTATTCACGAGATACGAGGCTTCCGCGACCGACGTGCCGATGCGCTCTTCCAGCAAGCGTGCGGCATTCCCATTTTGGCGTGCCTCGGCAAGCTGGCTCGCGAGTGCTTCGACCATCGCATTTTTTTTCCATATCGGGATGCCGATCGCCGCGACGGCCAGAAGGAGCCCCAATCCGGCAAGAGAGAGATTGAGCTTGTTGAGGGCCCTGGGTTCGTACGTGTCATTTGCGTGACCGAGGAGGTTGATCGCGGGAACCGAACCTCGATCCTCTCCGGCTAGATCAACGATATCGGGTTGCATGCCTCCCGCCGAAACCAATTCAACGGCTTCATCGACGATGTGTTTCGGGGCAACGGTTAGCCGAACGGTGAGTCGCTTTGCTCCGGGTACGCGACCAATTATTTCGTAATCGTAATAGACCTGATCGGCGCGAAACGGCGTTTGCCGGTCCATCTCGATGTCCAATATTTTCCGCAGCTCCTCGTCTGCGGCCTGCGGGAGTTCGAGTACCGGACGCAAGCCGCAGCTCCCTGGCAAGCGCAAGACGACCCTTGCCGATTCTGTGTTCAAGCCGGCAAGCCATGCTGAGACCGATCCGTCGTCTTTCTCGATTTCTGCCGGTTTACGTTTGATGATGCCTAGATCCGTTTCGATGCCGTCACGCATCCGATAAGCGTGAATGGCCTTTTCGGTAACGTTGAAGATGAGGCAATCTGCTTTGCGTCGAAAATGTCCACGCCAAGCGGCGGGAATCAAGGATTCCAGTTCAGTCAACCACCAACGGAAAAGGCGGCTTAAACTCAGCTCAGCGCGTCTCATGAGTCTCTGTGAGGCTATTTTGGCTTTTCTGGACCATCATGGCATTTTTCCCCGCCGCCAATCGAGGTACCGATACGGCACACGGCTTTCCCGACCAAGCCAAGCGACAGCTTCTCGAACAAACGAGGTGTCGTCGCCAACGGTCGCTTCAGCGCGTATCGTGTAGACTGGTCCGCTCGCCTCGCTCAACCAACGCTCGACGTTTGAGAGTTTCGGCAGCGGCGCACGGTATTCCGATTGGTGGCGCAGCGTCCGGGCCTCCAACAAGAAACGGACTTGGTCGGCGTCCACATTCGGCAATGCCAAGAGCACATCACGCGGCGCCGTGCCCGGGTTGACGCCCGCTTCGCCTGAATAGACGGTCAAATAGGGTTCGATTCGGCGGAATTGATCGGCCGGAATTTCCAACGCTTGCCGCAGTTCACCCAGACTCTCAAATTTCGCTGTGGACGCGCTCGGCGCGGAGTCGGCTTGGCTCTCGCGATCACCTTCGCGCCTCTTCGCAATGACGTTCAGGATGATATCGACTAGGGCGGGATCAATCCCTGATGCAGTCAATACAGCCGCCATCAGTTCCGTTTCCGCATGGTTGATATCGACCTTTCCATTCTCGTCGAATATGGTAACGAAAACCTGTTCGTCGCCGACGGTAAGGGGATATGCGAATCCGTCGGTGATCCATGGCTGCTCCGTTTCGTCCTCGGTTTGTCGCGAGAGCTGATAAATTGCGGCCGCGACGCCTGCTTCCGCCAACGCCCGGCTTTTCGCATATTCCATGACGTTACGTGTCGTCTTGGCCTCGATACGGATGGTGGTGCCGAAACTGATGGCGATGATCGAAAGAAGCATGAGAAGCCAGAGTACGGAGACCAGCGCGATACCGTGGGGAGTCGAAGGCTTCGACGCTCCCATCTCCATGTCACTTGTTCACCGGACACTCGCCGGGAACATCGCTGCCGAGGCAGGCCATGTTCATGTCAAGCCGTGGGGCCACCACGAGCTCGGGCCACTGCAACCGGTTGTTCGTGTCAACAACACTCAAGCGCACGAGTTGGGGCGGGGAAGTCTGATCGCGCCACGCTTCATGCCAGGCCGGCGGTTCTCCGCGACTTGGACTGCCAAAGTACGAGAATCCAACGTGAAACGGACCTTCGAGCAACACAGACCGCTTCGTTGACTCCGTCGCCGCGAATTCGGTCATTTCAGGCTCATACGGTGTTCGCGCCATCATCAGTCTTCCATCGTTCGGGGTCGCCGAAAACTCGATGAGATGCAATCCAGGCTTGTCGGGGTACGGTGGCATGAAGACCGCAAAACGGAAGCCTTTTTCGTCCCCTTCAAAGGCCGTTCGCGCGGTGTCATCCTCGCCCCAAACCAGGGGGTAGGCTCGGCTGATCAATCGCCGTAGGAGGCCATGAACGACAACCATGCTTGATGCATCTTCAACCCTTGAAATGCCTGCCCACCATGCATGGGTGGCGACTCGAATGCCGCCGAGAATGATTGCCAAGATGATGGAAAGAATGGTCATCGCAATGACAACCTCAACCAGGGTGAATCCCGCCTGTCGGCCTCGTCGGATATCGGTACTCATGTTCACTGCCAAAACGGTTCGGAATTTTCGGCCAACTTGAGCGTACGTAATGAGAATGATCGCCGGGCTGTACTGTCTCCCCAACTGACTGCGACTTCGACGTCATAGAGTCGAAGAAGGTGTGACGGGTCTGTCTCTCCCAGCAATTCGTACGGCTGGACCGAAACCGACCAACGGAAACCTTCTCCAGCATCTCCTTCCGATTGTCCTTCCTCCAACGGGGTATCCACGCCTATGCGGGCCAAGCGAGATTCGGCGATGGCGACAGCTCGCGTATAGCCATCAACCGCTCCTGCCGTGTTTATGCCGCCGGAAAATGCCTGCGATAAACTTCCGACGGCCAGCACGAGAATGGTGAGCGCAACCAGCACTTCGAGCAACGTGAAGCCCGCGGTACCTGAGCCCAACGGCGCATTTTTACTCTTGAATGGACACACGACCTGTAAGCCAATCCACAGCAACCGAATAGGTCCGAAGGCCATCGGAAATATCTATTCGCCCTCCGGTCGATGTTCCGTTGGGAAAAAATCGAACGCCGCCCAGCTCATCGCTCAGCCGTTCTGATTCGGCGGTGACCAAAGTGAGGTCAAGGCTCTCGGCCACGGTCGCCATCACCGCGCCGGTCCCCACACCATAGTTTCGCTTCTCGACGTCAACCATAAACACGGTTTCTCGGTTATTGGTGATGGCCTGTGATCGGGCGTATCGCAGCCCGGAGGAAAGTTGACGTACGGCGCCGGAGACTTCAGCCGTTGCCAAGGCTTTGTATACCAGAGGAATGGCGAGTGCGGAGGCCAGCGCCATCACGACCAAGACGACGATCAATTCGATTAGGGTGAAACCGGCTTCCGGCCGCATTAAAGAATTGCGAGTTCGTTGACACTGACGACCGCCACCAAGAGCGACATGATGACACCCCCGACAATAACCCCCATGCCGATTATGAGGAGTGGCTCGAGCAGAGAGAGCATCCTCTTTACGGTGTGGCGAACCTCCAGATCATAGGTGTCGGCCACGTTCCCCAACATTTCCTCAAGACGCCCCGTTTCTTCACCCACATGAATCATATGCACCGCGAACGGAGGAAAGAGCGATGAGCGCATCATCGAGCCCGCCAAGCCTCGTCCTTCCTCCACACTCTTGCCGATTGCCTCCATGCCTTCCATGATGGCCCTGTTTCCCAACGTCTTTCTTGAGATTGACAACGCCGCGAGCACGGGCACCCCATTCGCCAGCAGGGTCGCCAATGTGCGCGCAAAACGTGCGGTCGCCAGCTTCTGGGCGAGGTCGCCGACGAGGGGGAGACGCAAATAAATACGATGTACAAGGAATCGAACCGCATCGACTTGCATCCCCCATTGCCCCAAAATCGCGCCGCCGACCAATATCAGACCCACCACCCACCAGTGGGCACGAAACCACTCGGCGACAGTCACCACGACCTGCGTCGATAGCGGTAGCGCAACACCGGCATCGAGAAACATTTCGCTAAATTGGGGAATGACGAACGTAAGGAGGAGTGCCAAAGATGTGGCGATGACCGCGACCAAAATCATCGGATACATCAGTGCAGAGGTCACGCTTGCCTTGAGCTCACGCGCACTATGCGCGTAGTCTGCGAGACGTTGCAGGGTGGCTTCCAACGACCCGCCCTCCTCACCTGCCCGCACCATGCTGATGTAAAATTTGGAGAAAGAGTTGCCCTGCGCTTCCAGGGCCGCCGCAAGATTCATGCCGCTGCGAATCTTTTCTAGGATGGCATCCACCATGCGTTTGGCGGCGTCCGATTCGGCGACACGGGAAAGCACGTCCAGGGATCTGTCGAGCGGCATTCCGGCACTCAAAAGGGTACCTAACTGCCGGGTCAGGACCCCGATTTGCTTATGCGAAACGCGCCCAAGATCAAAGATTGGGATGCGACCGCGGACCTTGTGTTCAAGCGATGATTTCTCCGCCTCGATCGGCAGATAGCCCAGATCCTGCAATCGGGCGATCGCGGCGTCGCGCGTATCACAGTTCAGCTCTCCCTTGATCACGGCGCCGGAGTGGTCTATGGCCTTGTAGCGAAAAAGTCCCACGATCAGCTTGACTCGCTCGTCACCCTCAGAACTTCATCGATGGTCGTCTCCCCTGAAAACGCTTTGCGTATGCCGTTCTCGTACATCGTTACCATACCCTCCTCGACTGCGGCTTGGCGCAATTTCGCCGTGTCTGCGTGGCCGATCACCAAATCGCGGATTTCGTCTGTTGTGATCAGGAGTTCAAAGAGTCCGCATCGGCCCGAATACCCGGTTTGGTCGCACGCACCGCACCCTTGGGCACGGTAAAGGATCGCCGGCTTTTGATCGGCATAACGGTCGAGCTTCATGTTTTCCATCATTGTTGCCGACACCTCGAATGGCTCCCGGCACGCCGAACAGACTCTTCGCACAAGGCGCTGAGCGAGAACCGCGTTCACCGTTGATCTTAAGAGGTAACCAGGGACATCCATATCGAGAAGCCGGGTGATGGCGCCGGGTGAGTCATTGGTATGCAGGGTGGAGAGGACGAGGTGTCCCGTCAGCGCCGCTTGCACCGCAATTGCGGCGGTTTCCTTATCGCGCATCTCGCCCAACATGATGATGTCCGGATCCTGGCGCAGGATCGATCGCAACGTACTGGCAAATGTAAGACCGATTTGCGGCTTGACCTGGATTTGGTTGACGCCTTCAAGCTGATACTCCACCGGGTCTTCGACGGTGAGGATTTTGCGTTCCGGCGTGTTCAAGTATTGCAAAGCGCCGTATAGGGTCGTTGTCTTGCCGCTCCCGGTCGGACCGGTCACAAGAACGATTCCTTGAGGTTGGCCGATAGAATGCAAGAAAGCTTTCTCGATTGGGGCCGGAAATCCCAGCGATGAGAACTCCACTCTGACTCTCGTTTCATCCAACAACCGAAGGACAACACTCTCTCCATGCATGGTGGGCACTGTTGAGACACGTACGTCGATTTCTTTGCCCAGGGCTCGATGGCGGATTCTTCCATCTTGCGCCAGACGGCATTCTGCGATGTTGAGGCGTGCCATGATTTTGATGCGGGAAATAATCGCGGCCCGCGAATGAACCGGCGGAGCCTCCTTGTCCCGCAAGACACCGTCCACGCGGGAGCGAATTTTGAGCTTGTTTTCGAATGGCTCGATATGGATATCGGACGCGCGTTCTTCGATCGCTCGATTGATAAGATGATTGACGAAACGAATTACCGGCGCCTCACTCGCCAAGTCTTTGAGGCGTTCAATGCCGCCATCGCCGTCCCGGTCCTCCCCAGCGATGTCCTCGATGATCGAGCCCAGATTTGAATCGTCACTCTCGTAGAGCCGGGCGTACGCCGCTTCCCAATCCAGGGCATCAATTAGGTATGGCTGAACCGTTTTGCCTGTCGCCAATCTCGTCGCCTGAACAGCATATTCGTCGGTCGGATCGACCATGGCGAGATCAAGACCGTGCGCACATGAGGCCAGTGGGAGCAGGCGGTGTTTTTTTAAAAATTTTGGAGACAGTTGTGTTTCGAGTATCGGTGCCTCGGGAAGATCGTGCTCTTCGACGATCGGCAGGGACAATCCTTGAGATGGCCCATCCGCCCCGGCGGCCTGGGAAATTTTAGCTCGGGGCATTGAGGCCGTGCCAATTTTCTCGTTCAAAAGCGGGTCGGGATCCACAGCCATACTCATGGTTGGCCTGTCGATCTTGCTCGCC
Organism: Alphaproteobacteria bacterium; assembly: GCA_012267605.1. Lineage (GTDB taxonomy): Bacteria > Pseudomonadota > Alphaproteobacteria > JAAXGF01 > JAAXGF01 > JAAXGF01. The sequence goes on from JAAXGF010000109.1 coordinate 13,659, forward strand.
TCGTTGAACTCCTCCCCTAGTCGCTTAACCATTGAAACTAATTCCGATAGCCGCCAGCTACTTTGAATTATAACGAATTTTTGAAATCAAGGGCGGATTTTCACGAGCCCGCCCCGTCTACCTGGCTTGGCGAACGTCGTCGACCAGGTTTCCCCACATCCCGCGCTTCTGAGCCCTCGGATTAATGCGCGACTGTCACGTACTCGAATAACCCTAGATTCGGCAGTTATTGCTGCGGCATTGAGGTCGGCTGCAGCGTTTTTCAACCTGTAGGTGCGGTCTGTGACGGCGTGAGCCAGGGCTTTCGGCCCGGTTGTCGACCGCCGAGGTACTTTTTCAGCGCTTCGGCCAGGATCCGGAGCCAACGACCTTCGACGCTCAACTGCTCCGCAGTTCGGGCGAGTTTACGGAAGAATATGCTGATCCGGCGCAAGGCCGCGACGATGGCCGAGCGGCGCGCGTGGTGCGAAGTCACCGTCATGCGAGGGGCGGCTGGGCTTCTTCGGGTTGCAGCCCACAACCGCACCCTCCTGGCGGCCGTAAAGAGGCTTGATCCTGGTGTCGCAATCGAGAACCCAAGGCTCCGAGAGCAGCGGCCGCACCGTGCCGTCAAGATGGCCCTGCAGCCACGACGCCCCGCTCTCCGCGTCGATCCTCTCCAGGCCTCGGCGCACCGAATCCTCGCTCGCAACACGGCTCATCCCCAGAAGCGCAGGATTGACCCCGTCTCCGCGCAAACCGGTCATGTGCGCATAACGGGACTGACCCGCCAGAACCGACAACAGCACCGTCCCCAGAACGTCCCGTTTCGACGGCGCGTTCGGGCTCGTGTAGTGCAGCGGACAGTCCGCCACCAGAGCGTCGAAGCGGCCGCTGACTTTCAAGTATTCGGCGAAGAATGCCAGGTGACCCAGCGGCGTCGCCGCCGCATCCGGGTCCCATTCGAC
>JAAXGF010000218.1 GCA_012267605.1 Alphaproteobacteria bacterium
GGTCAAGTATATAATTCCCTAAAGTTTTGGGGTGTGCGCGGAAGCATCGCATGTCCTTCCGCCAATCACATCGCTTTCGGGGGCAATACCAGTTGTATCGAAATAGCCGCAGGCGGTGAACGTATCATATGTGATGCCGGAACCGGGATTCGGAACCTCGGTCACTGGTTCCTTCGCAAGGATGTACATAAGGCGATTATTTTGATGTCCCACACGCACTGGGATCACATCAATGGATTTCCTTTTTTTTTCACCCGCATTTCGTAAAGACCGATCTTTCAATATCACGGCGGGACATCTTTATGATACGGGCGGCATTCGGAGCGTCCTGGCCGGACAAATGGCCAACCCCACGTTTCCGGTTCCCCTTGAAGCAATGCGGGCGAGCATGACATTCGAAGATTTTAAGGCGGGAGATTCTTTCAGTCTTGGGAAGAGCAACCAGATCAAGGTACGCACTGCACCGCTGAATCATCCCAATGGAGCCACGGCATATCGTATCGAATACGCTGGTAAGTCTCTGTGCTACGTCTCCGATACGGAACATGTGATAGGTAAGCCCGATCAAAATGTCCTCGGCTTGATCGAAGGTGCGGACTTGGTAATTTACGATTCGACATATACCGATAAGGAATTCCCAAATCACCTAGGCTGGGGACATTCAACTTGGGAAGAGGGCATCCGCTTGTCGCGCGCAGCGGACGTGAAATCATTGGCCATCTTCCACCACGATCCCGACCACGAAGATTTATTTATGGAGGAAATCGAAAGCCGCGCCCGCGCCATTTGGAGCGGTGCCATCGTTGCGCGTGAATTCATGCGCATCAATCTAGCGTAATTCCAGGTTTCCAAACATCGTCGCGGACTTCGTCGTCAACCCCGCCGTAAACACCGGCTGGGCTCGGATCCTCAGATTTTGGCGCGTGCCAACTCGTTCATAACTTCGGAACCAGCTTCACCGCCACTCTCAGTTAAACGCTGTTCGACGACCTTGAGCACCGCGTCAACGTGCGCACGAATGATGGCGGGATCTTGGGGCCCGGGCTCGCGCAGGTTATCGCAATAATCAAATAGGGATTGCCCAATGGCGGTGATAAGAGGGTATCCGAAACTCTCGCCTTGCCCCTTCAAATTATGGGCGGCCCGACGAACACGCACTAATTCTTCTTCACCAAACTGGCCGTGACAACTCGCTACCAGCTCATCGATGTCGTCTCTCACCCATTCCGCGTACTTTGCTCGAAGCTTCGCCAGACCGAACTCAGCATTTGCTAGTGCCTCAGGATCGAATGCCAAGAGTTGCTGTCGATCGTACTCCTCGTCCATTAATAGGTTCCCTTGGCAAAAACATGTCTGCGACGCGTGTCGATGACGCGACGGCTTTGTCTATAAGTGAATCGCAACTCGATTAACGCCTTCTTAATTGACGGGTCCGGGGATGGGACGTCGTCCCTCATTAACAGCCGGCCCAGCCCCGAAACAGAAACGTTACTTGCTGCGTTCGCAATGGGCCATCGCACGCGAAACCTTCGAATTTGGCGGGCGGCCCACGGCGTCACCGATAAACCAGGCGGCTTCGGATAGGCGCTCGAGATCAACCCCGGTGTTGATGCCCATACCCTCAAGCATATAGACGACATCCTCGCTCGCAACGTTGCCGGTGGCGCCAGGTGCGTATGGGCAACCACCCAACCCGCCGACCGCAGTGTCGATCACCGAAACGCCACGTTCGACCATGGCCAATATATTCGCCAAAGCCTGTCCATACGTGTCGTGGAAATGGACCGCGAGGCGCGCCAAGGGCACGTCGACGGCAACAGCTTCGACCAATTGGCGCGCCCGATTTGGCGTTCCGACACCGATGGTATCGCCGAGCGAGATCTGGTAGCAGCCAAGCTCCGCCAAACGGCGCGCCACACGAGTCACCGCGGCAATCGGCACCTGGCCCTCGAAGGGGCAGCCAAGTACACACGAGACATAGCCGCGCACAGGCACACCGGCATCCTTGGCTGCTGCACATACGGGGGCGAAACGATCGAAACTTTCGTCGATCGAACAGTTTAAATTTCGTTGCGAAAAGGTCTCAGAGGCGGCGGCAAACACGGCGACTTCGTCGGCGCCTGCCGCGCAAGCCGCTCTGAATCCGGTGGCGTTGGGCGTCAAGACAGCGTATCGAACGCCGCTTCGCCGTTCAATCCTTCGTAGGACCTCGGCACCATCCGCAAGCTGCGGCACCTTGCGTGACGAAACGAAGCTGGTCGCCTCGATGACACGTAATCCGGTAGCCGATAGGCGATTGATAAATGCAACTTTGATATCCGTCGGAACCAATAATGGCTCATTCTGCAAACCGTCGCGCGGGCCAACTTCGACCAGCTGCAGGTCTGCGCAAACCACCGGTTCAGTTTCCGCGGTCAGGCGAAAACGCGACCAGCAATGCGCCTTCCTCGACTAGGGCACCAACAGGATAATGCACTCTGGAAACGGTACCCGAGACCGGTGCGGTGATCGTATGCTCCATCTTCATCGCTTCGATAACCACCAGGGGCGTTCCAGCCGCAACTTGGCTTCCCGATTCCACAAGCACTGCGCCGATCCGCCCCGGCATGGGGGCGAAGAGGCGCCCAACAGATTGCATCGCCGACGCGGTTACATGGCGTGGATCGTCGGTATTCAGATGGTATTCGCGACCGTCCAAGGACAAGGTCAGTTGATTTCCGTCAAAAAAAACTGGCACGAAATAGCGGCGACCGTTCAATTCGGCGATCAATTGGCCGGTCTCCCAGCGAACTGTATGGACTGCCAAAGATACATCGGCTATTTCGATAACCGCATCTTGTTCACACACACGAACCTCAACCGACCGATTGCCGTCCTGCATTTGAACGATTTGACTGTCGACCTGGTTGAGGCGCCATCCGTTTGCCACTGCCCAAGGCGAATCGTCTTCTTTCCGCGAGTTTTGACTTCGCCGAGCAACAACCGCCAGTGCCGCCAAGCCAAGTATATGGTCGGGAGCCAAACTAGCCGGATCCACCAGCTCGGAGAGGTGCTGTTCGACGAAATCGATATTGAACTCACCCGCTACAAATCCGGGGTGAGCCACCAGCCTGGCAAGAAATTCGAGGTTATTGGTGACACCGGCGAACTGGCATCGGCCCAGGGCATCAATGAGGCGCTTCACAGCTGATTGCCGATCGCCATCGCGAACGATCAGCTTGGCGAGCAAAGGATCGTAGTGCACGCCAATTTCATCGCCACTCCCAATACCGATGTCGACTCGCACGTGTGGTCCCTGCTGCGGCAAACGCAAGCGTGATACCCGCCCCGACCTGGGGAGGAATTCGGCTGCCGGATCCTCGGCGTAAATACGCACCTCAATGGCGTGTCCGTGCACCGCCAGTTCGTGCTGTCTCAGCGGCAAGATCTCTCCTGCAGCAACCCTAAATTGCCACTCGACCAAGTCAATCCCGGTGATCAATTCGGTTACCGGGTGTTCAACCTGCAAACGAGTATTCATTTCCATGAAGTAGAAATTTCCGTTGGCGTCGACGAGAAATTCAATTGTGCCAGCGCAGGTGTAGTCGACGGCCCGGGCGGCACGAATCGCCACCTCGCCCAAGCGCTGGCGTAACGCCGGGTCGATCGTCGCAGGCGCTTCCTCGACGATCTTCTGTGAACGACGCTGTAGCGAGCAGTCCCGTTCGAATAGATGCACCAGGTTTCCGTGACTATCGGCAAACACTTGGACCTCGATATGCCGCGCGCCCCGCAGGTATCTTTCCAACAAGACCCGATCATCCGAAAACGCTGCGCGAGCCTCGCGTCGCGACGCCGCAAGCGCGGACTCAAACTCGCCAGGCGATTCGACCACACGCATACCCTTGCCGCCGCCACCCACCGTCGGTTTGATCACCAGAGGATATCCAATCCGCGCTGCCGCCTCACCAAGCGCCGCGTCGTCGAGGTTGGGATCTTCTGTGCCAGGGACGACGGGCACATCAGCCTCGATCATGCGCGCCTTGGCGCCATGTTTTTCGCCCATTAACCGGATCGCAGATGGCGGCGGACCGACGAAAACAACTCCCGCTCGCGTGCATGCCTCAGCGAAATCGGCATTCTCAGACAAGAATCCATAACCGGGATGGAGGGCGGAGACTTGGGCGCGAACCGCTACCTCGATGATGGCAGCACCGTCTAGGTAACCTTCGGCGGAGGCTACCGGACCAACCCGGTAAGCTTCATCGGCCTCACTGACGTGTCGAGAATCAGCATCAGCGTCCGTGTAGACGGCGACGGTGGCGATGCCAAGCCGCCGTGCCGTTCGTGTCACGCGGCAGGCGATTTCACCGCGATTGGCAATCAGGAGTCGGTCGATCATGAGTCCTTGATACGCCAACGCGGCTGACGCTTTTCGAGGAAAGCCGCAACGCCCTCGTGACCTTCGTCGGAAGCGCGCGCCTCGCTGAACCGCCGCGCGGTTTCCTCGGCAACGTCCGTATTTGCCGCCCCACCTTCCAACCATGTCAATAAATCCTTGATACGGGCAACGGCTTCGGGTCCCCCGCGGGCTAGCGAGGCCGACACACGTTCACAGGTTTCGACAAGCTTTGTAGAGGGCACGACATCGTGAACCAATCCCAAGCGTTTGGCTTCATCCGCCGAGATTTTCTGCGCGGTCAACGCGAATCGGCGAGTTTGCCGTGCACCCATGGCCCTGATCAAATACGGTGCGATGACCGCCGGTATCAGCCCGAGTCGAACTTCGGTGAGGGAAAACGTCGCAGTGCTGACGGCGATGGCAATGTCACAAGCCGCAACGAGGCCGACGCCACCGCCAAAGGCTGGGCCTTGGACCATCGCAACCGTCGGCTTGGGTAAACCCGCCAGCCTACCCATAAGTGTCGCCAATGCCTTGGACTCTGACAAGAATCTCGTCTCCCGCCCGGCATCCCGCATCGCCGCCAGGTCGGCGCCGGCACAAAAACTTGCTCCCAATGCCGCCAGCACGACGACGCGAATGGTCGCGTCGGCGCCCAGCTTGTCGAGGGATTCGATCAGGAGGGCAACCAAATCCCTGTCCAAAGCGTTGTGTGCCCGTAGTCGGTTCAATGTGAGCGTGGCGACGCCGTCCTGCCTGTATTCGACGGTAAGAGTCTCGGACATATCCATGTATTCTACATCCGAAACACGCCAAATTCGGTGCGCTCCACTGGCGCGTTAAGTGCAGCAGCCAACCCGAGGGCCAAAACGGATCGGGTATCCGCCGGGTCGATAAGACCGTCATCCCACAGGCGGGCAGTGGCGTAGTATGGATGACCTTGGCTTTCGTATTGAGCGCGGATGGGAGCTTTGAATTTCTCTTCCGCGTCATCGTCCCAGACTTCGCCATTGGCCTCGCGCTTATCACGCTGGACGCGTGCCAAGACGTTCGCCGCCTGCTCGGCGCCCATCACCGAAATTCGCGCATTTGGCCACATCCATAAGAACCGGGGCGAAAACGCCCGGCCGCACATGGCGTAGTTGCCAGCGCCGAAACTCCCGCCAATCACCAACGTAAGTTTTGGCACCTTGGCACACGCGACAGCCGCAACCATTTTTGCTCCGTCCTTGGCGATGCCCTCCGCCTCGTATTTCCGACCTACCATGAAGCCGGTGATATTCTGCAGAAATACAAGCGGGATACCCCGTTGAACGCATAGCTGAATGAAATGGCAACCCTTGCGCGCCGATTCTGAGAACAACACGCCGTTGTTGGCCACGATACCGACCGGGTAGCCACAGATATGCGCAAAGCCGGTCACCAAAGTTGTACCGTAACGCTGTTTGAATTCGTTGAATTCGCTGCCGTCAACCACTCGCGCGATGATTTCACGAACCTCAAATGGCTTGCGCCCGTCGGTCGGAACGAGCCCATAGATTTCTTTCGGGTCATAGCGTGGCGGGATGATGGCGCGCGTACGAATCGGGCTGCGGCCGGTAGGCACCAGCCCAGCGACGATGCGGCGTGCCACTGCAAGTGCCTCGTCATCATTTTCCGCGTAATGGTCGGCGACGCCCGAGATACGGGTGTGCACGTCGGCACCGCCAAGGTCCTCGGCACTCACCTCCTCTCCGGTCGCCGTCTTTACCAGCGGTGGGCCGCCGAGAAATATCGTGCCTTGGCCGGCGACGATGATCGCTTCGTCGGCCATCGCCGGAACGTAGGCGCCCCCGGCCGTACACGAACCCATGACAACCGCGATCTGAGGGATACCCAAGGCCGACAAAGTAGCCTGATTGTAGAATATTCGACCAAAGTGGTCGCGATCGGGAAACACCTCATCCTGTTTGGGCAAATTGGCGCCCCCAGAATCAACCAAGTACATGCACGGCAACCGATTTTCGCGAGCAATTTCTTGTGCACGAAGATGCTTTTTGACGGTCAGTGGATAGTATGTACCGCCCTTGACCGTGGCATCGTTAGCAACGATCACGCATTCCCGTCCGCTCACTCGACCTATGCCAGTGATCAAACCGGCGCAAGGAACCTCTTCCCCATAAACCCCTAGCGCGGCCAATTGGCTCAATTCAAGAAACGGCGAGCCGTCGTCTAGCAGCAGATCGATTCGTTCACGGGGCAACCGCTTCCCGCGGGCGCGATGGCGCCGGCAAGCCTCGTCTCCCCCCCCGGCGGTGACCTGCGCGACCTTGGCAAACAAGTCACCGACGAGCATTGAGAAACGCTCAGCGTATTCGCGAAATTCACGGGACGTCGGATCAGCCGCCGTTGAGAGAACGGGCATGTGCATCTCGAAGGATGGGCCGCAAACAACCTAAAATGAACCGGCGCAGCACGCCCGGGCAAGCGATTTTGCCGCCAATTCCGATAACATGTGAAACAAGCGCCATCTCGATAGGCGCAACCTCGCGTAATGATAGCCTCGGCTAGGCTTGCGCCGCGCGTCTGAGCATCCTAATTTGAAACGGGAGCCGGATTAGCTCAGCTGGTAGAGCAACTGATTTGTAATCAGTAGGTCGGCGGTTCGAATCCGTCATCCGGCACCAATGAAATCAATTGATTAAGATGAATTCTTAAGGTGAACATTCAGAGACTGGTGTAGTTTGACAGCCACACTGACAGCCACTCGAAGAACAAAACGGTTACTTGTCCCGCCGGATGAAGGAATCCATGAGTTTTGCCGCATCCTGCTGAAGGGTCGGCATGACGTGTGAGTAAGTGTTCATCGTCAAGGACATTTGGCTGTGGCCAAGGATTTCCATCACTACCCCGGGGTGAACCGCTTGTGCGAGTAGCAAGCTGGCGCAAGTGTGCCTCAAATCGTGCAATCGCTTCTTTGGCAAGCCCGCCTTAGCGAGAATTCGCTGGAAATGGCGGGATACCGTTGGCCCATCGAGCGGTGTTCCGATGCTGGTCGTAAATACGAGGCCAGTGTCCTTCCATCGGTTGCCCGCGAGTAGACGTTCTTGAAGTTGTCGGGCACGGTGCATCCGTAGCGATGAGACTGACCTGCCCCCAGGTTTAGTCCG
>JAAXGF010000094.1 GCA_012267605.1 Alphaproteobacteria bacterium
CCGCCTCTAAATCGCCGCGGAAAACCTCGAAATCAATGACCCGCGAAAACGCTTCGAGATGATCACCAAGATCGCTCAGCCGACGAAGCCGATTTTCAAAATCCCAAAAACCTGGTTGCGACACGATGCTTCCCCCAAAATCACTCCTCCCCCGATTGAATCATTTTCCTCCCAAAATCGCGAGGTTTTTAGAAGTGTCCAATTTGGCATCGTATTTACGTTGCATTGCGCCGGCTGACCGAAGGCGAGGACGATGAATTGGCGTTCGCGTTTCACTGCGGCACCGGGTCTAGTGAAAACTACGACCGGCGGAGGGCATTTCGCGGATATTGCCAAAGCGTATTGCCGCGATATCAGCAGCACCATGTCCAACGGGGATATTCCATGGTGCTCAAAGCAACCGGCATTAGGCCGCGTGGTCTGATCGGTCGTTGGGCGTCGGCATACGCCTGGCGACTCTTTAAGCACCGTGTCCGGGTCTGCCGAGGGACCCCGGTCTAAGGTCTAGGTAGTCTCGAAATTCCGCGATAACCGCGACGTAGACTGAGCGTTTGAGTGGCACGATCAAAGTCGTGAGCTCACCAGGGGAAACCCAACGCCAATCGGAAAATTCGGCGTGTTTCGTGTCAATATTGATGTCCCTATCAACACCGTGAAATTCCAACAGGAACCACTTCTGGCGTTGCCCCCGATAACGCCCTCCCCACAACTTTCCGACTAGATTTTCGGGGAGGTCGTAACTATACCATTCCCGGCTCTCGGCAATGAATTCGGCGTTGTCGGTTCCGACTTCCTCGCGCAATTCACGGTATGCTGCCTGGCGGGGGGTTTCACCCGTATCAATTCCCCCCTGTGGCATCTGCCACGCAGCGGATTCTCTGTCTATCCGCCTGCCGACAAAAATCTCGCGCCATGGGTTTAGCAGCATAATGCCGACACAAGGTCGGTAGGGAAGGGAGATGGGATCGGCCATATCAAGCTTGGTCTTTGACCTGAACCAAGACCGATGTCCTGACTTGATTCACGACCCCATATTATTGTTCCATCGACGACTCTACGACGGCACTGACTGGCGCCAGCGCTAGGCCCCTTTCGTCCAACGTTGGCAGCCAGGCGGACAGCCGTTCGATGGTCACTGGAAAAGCATGACAGAGGGCTACAGCCATGCCTTGGTCGTGAGCAATCTCGGCCACCTCCTCAAGTCGCTTATCGATCGCCGTCCGTGTGGCCTCGGCATCGAGAAATCGGTTGCTAGAGACGTGTGGTAAGCCGATGGCGGATGCGATTCGCCGCGCCACCCTCTTGCTCGATGTCCTACTGTCAACATAGAGCAATCCCTGGGAATCAAGAAATTCGAGAACCGGTCGAAAAGCGGACGCAGAGCTGGTAAACCTCGATCCCATGTTATTGGTCACACCAACGATTCCAGTGGCGCGGCCAAGATGCCACTGAAGCCGGGTAAGGTTGTCTTCGCTCGATAGCGAGGTCAACAATGGTTGAGGACCCGGTTTCAGCACGGGATAGTTGCTCGGTTCCATGGGCAGATCGAGCATTACCTCATGTCCCCCTGCGCGCGCGAGGTCGATCCACTTCTGCAATTTTTGTGCATAGGACGCGAAGGCCAGCGTTACGCCGCCTGGCAACTGGATCGCGGCATTGGTGGCCCCGCTGCTCAGCCCCAAATTGGTCACCACGATCGCTATACGCGGCCTGGGATCATCCCGGTCAAATGGCCGAGCATTAACCATCCAAGTAAGGGGCTCGACATGCGGTGACATCGCGTCCTCTGCGTCAGCCGACGGGGCGTCCGATGGCAAACTGGGTGCCACCGCAACGGCAACCGCCGCTTCCTCATCGTCGACGATCGCAGACTGCGCCGAGTCGGCCACGTCATGATCGGTCGGTTCAGCGGCGGCAGAGGCTTGCTCAGTGATGGGCTGATCGGAGCGATCTGGAGCGACTTCTAAATTGTCTGTCGAAACATCGGGGGTGGTTTCCTCGAGCCCCCCGTCTTGATGTTGCGGTTGTGGATTCGTCAGGGTCATCGACGGTTGCGAGATTGCCAATTCAGATTCTGGTTGTATATCGGAGGGCGCAGATTCGGAATCGTCGATCGTTGAACTCGGCAGATACTCAGGGAGGAGGCGTCGCTGAGTTGTCGGTTCTTCATCGGCAGGGAGCGACGGAGAATCTAATTTCATGCGGGACGGGTCGGTAACGACTGTACTTGTATCCGGATTTTCGAACCCAGACGTCTCAACCGTTGCCGAATCATGGGAACCGCCTTCGGGGAGCGTCGATGTCTCAACGGCAACTGAAGGATCTGCATCTGGCGAAATTGAATTTGCTTTCGCCGCTTCGTTCGGTGTCGGAGTCGATTGTGTTGTGGCCGAGGACGCCGAAACATCGGTGACCGGAGTCTCCTGCGCATTTTCAGTTTGCTCGTCGCCAGGCGCATCAACACTCTTCGACGCGACCCCAGAGAGCGAGGCCGGCGGAGATGTGGTTGACGAAGAATTTTCACCCGATTGTGATTCTTCGATTTCGTCCAAGGGCCCGAAAGGCGCGATTGGCACGATTATATTCGAGGGTTCGTGAGTGGGGCGCGGCGGCTGTAACACCACCCAACCGGCTACGCCGGCGGAGGCTAGGACGGCGACAAACGCCGTTAGGGCAACTGCACCAAATGGTTTGCTCACGATGTTCGCGCCGTTCGCCCATCTCCCGAATTATCGGCCATCCCGAATCGACCAATCACCGTCAATTGAGGACCTTATCGCGGAAAAGATTCAATCCGTGCAGCAGATCAAGGGCACGGGCGAGCTGATAATCCTTGCCGGCGGCCTCTGACCTATCGGATTCGCCGTCCTTTCCCCCTTCGCTTGGGCTGGTGTTTCCAACGCTATTTTCGAGCCGATTGCGCAGATCCGATTCGCGACGTCGACTGCTGACATCGATTTTCTCGATTCGAGCCGGTTCGACAATTATATCAGGTTCGATTCCGGAGGCCTGAATAGATCGGCCTGAAGGTGTATAATATCTTGCAGTGGTCAGACGAATGGCACCGTGTCCGGAAAGCGGAATGATCGTTTGTACCGATCCTTTGCCGAAGGACTTAGTTCCCAGGACGATGGCCCGACGATGATCTTGAAGGGCGCCTGCGACGATTTCAGATGCCGAGGCAGAACCACCGTTGATCAACACGACAATCGGCAAATCGTCCACCAGATCACCGGGGCGCGCGTTAAAACGTTGCGTGCTATCACCGCGCCGTCCACGCGTGGAGACGATTTCCCCTTTCTGCAAGAACGCGTCGGAAACGGCCACGGCTTGATCTAAAAGGCCCCCGGGATTATTGCGCAAGTCTAGGATCAATCCCTCCAGCTTTCCTGCCAAATCTCTCTTAATTTTCTGAACTTCTCGTTTCAGGGCACGATCAGTCTGTTCGTTGAAGGAGGTAATTCGCAGGTAGCCAATATTGCCCTCCAGTCGCGACCTCACTGATCTGATTTTGATTATGGCGCGTGTTATGGTTACCTCCACAGGCCCTTCCGCACCTTCTCGCCGTATGCCAAGTTGTATATCAGTACCAACCGGACCGCGCATCCTGTCCACGGCTTGGCCGAGGGTCAGTCCCAAAACCGGGTCGCCATCAAGGTGAGTGATAAGGTCGCCGGGTTGGATACCGGCTTCGAACGCCGGGGTATCGTCGATCGGCGAAACCACTTTGACCAAACCATTTTCCATCGTTACTTCAATGCCAAGCCCGCCAAACTTGCCCTTGGTCTGGATTTGCATGTCCTCGAAATTCTTGGCATTCAAATAGCTCGAATGGGGATCGAGCGATGTGAGCATCCCGTTGATTGCGGCCTCGATCAATTCCTCATCGCCTAAGCCCTCGACGTAGTCCGTGCGAACACGCTCAAAAACATCACCGAACAAATTGAGCTGACGGTATGTTTCAGAGCTTGCTGCGTAAACGCTTGGTACGCCGCACCATAGGATCAACGCGGTCAAGCCCGCGACAAAACCAGTTCGCATTATCCGCTTACCTTTCTTTCATTCGATGTGAGCCATGGTACCGGATTGATTGGGACTCCCGAACGGCGAAGCTCAATATAAAGCGTCGGCTTGCCGTCCGCCGGATGGCCCATCACGCCTACCGGCTCACCCGCAAGTAGCCATTGACCTAAGACGCTGTCAATACGGGAGAAACCTGCCAAAACCATATGGTACCCTTCCCCATGCTGAATGATCAAGAGTTGCCCGTAGGCGCGAAACGGCCCAACGAAGACTACTTGACCGTCATAGGGTGTAATGACCCGCGCGCCGGGGGCAGTTTCGACGGTGATCCCCTTCGAGCGCTCTCCACCAGCCATCGTATCACCAAACCCGCTTGAAAGGCTCCCGACAACCGGCATCGGTAGGCTTCCGCGCGCAGCCGCAAATGAATTCCCAATAAATTGGCTGGCCGACTGAGAATTGCTGGCCAGTTTGAGTGGAGGAACCGGTTTTCGCGGTGGCGGCGGTGGTAAGGGCCCCGAACGAGCGAGCTTTTCCAGCAATCCTCGTAAATCGTTTGCCTCAGCTGCCAATTTCTTGGTTTTGGCCGAAGCGCGCTCGTGTTCAGCAAGGGCATTTTGGCGCGCCGCTGACTTCCGAACGAGAAGCGCATTAATGCGGGCTTGATCCGATGTGAGAGCCGAGGCAACGTGCGCAAGTATCTCCTTGTTTTTGGTCGCTTGCTCGAGTTCGTAGGAGATTCGTTTTTTTTCGACGCGGCGCTGATTCGCTTTTTGAAGCAGAGCGTTCGTCGTCGCGGCGCAAATAGCACTCGATCGGGCGATCGCGATCAGTGACGTCGATTCGCTATCTTCCGTGCCAAATTGCTGTCGCTCCAGCATTGCCAATGCACCTAACGTCGCCGACAATTGCGATCGGTCCTGTTCTTCCTCCGCGTCGAGCAATCGCGTTTCGCGATCAAGCGCCGCAAGGCGTTGTTCGACTTCGGCGAGGCGAGCATTTCGTTCTCGTTCGGCGCGTGCATGTACAACCATACCCTCTTCTAGCGCCTCGACTTCGAGCTCTAATCCGCTAGCAAGCGATTCGAGGGACTTAATCCGATCAAGACTTTCTGTCAGAGCCGTTTCGATCGATCTTAGCTGGGCGTTCAGTCCCCGTTGATCAGCGTTAGTGGTTGACGTGATTGTCACCTGCGCAAATGCTGTCGCCACGCAAAGTCCAAATGCCAAGCCGTGTCGCATCGACAAACTAGTCGGTGGGACGCACAATTAGCGTGCAACCGGTCATATCACTAGGCTTTGAAAGTCCCATGAGATCAAGGATCGTAGGAGCCACGTCGGCAAGCCGACCATCCCTTAAGTCTGAACCGTCGACATTTGCGCCAGCCATTATAAAAGGTACCGGACACGACGTATGGGCGGTATGAGGTTGACCGGTGCTAGCATCTCGCATCATTTCCGCATTTCCATGATCCGCTGTTACGAGGAGAGTGCCATGGCGGTCGTTAACGGACTTGAGCAACTTTCCTAGGCAGCGATCAACTGCCTCGACGGCGCGGATCGCAGCGTTGAGATTTCCGGTATGGCCCACCATGTCAGCATTCGCGTAGTTGACGATGACGAGATGGAAACGGTCCGCTGCCAGTTCCTCACACAATTTGTCGGTTACTTCGTAGGCTGACATTTCTGGTTTTCGATCGTACGTCGGTATTCTTGGTGAGGGCACAAGGATCCGTTCCTCCCCTGGAAACACGCGTTCTTCTCCACCGTTGAAAAAGAAGGTGACGTGCGCGTACTTCTCGGTTTCGGCAATGCGCAACTGCCGCAAACCCGCAGTTGATACGATTTCACCGAGCGTGCCCTGCACTTGATCAGGCGGGAATAAAGTTGAAAGAAACCCATCCAGGTGTCGCGAATAAGAGACCATGCCGCAAGTGGCAGCGAAATCAACAGTGCTCGTTCGTGCGAATCCGTCGAAATTCGTGTCGACGAGAGCGGACAAGATTTCCCGCGCGCGGTCGGCGCGAAAATTGCCCATGATCAATCCGTCGCCCGCTTTCATGCCATCGAAACAACCGATCGCCGTCGGAACAACGAACTCGTCGCTGATGTCTTCGGCATAACTTTTCGCGATCGCGGCGTCGGCGTTCTCGGCCCGGTTTCCAGTACCGCTAACCAACGTATCGTAAGCGCGTGCCACACGCTCCCAACGTTTGTCTCGGTCCATGGCGAAGTAACGGCCGCTAACCGTCGAAACGGAAACATTGGTTTGTCCGCTGAGATTTTTTTGAAAGCGATTCATGTATTCACGGGCACTTTCTGGCGGCGTATCGCGACCGTCGAGAAAAGCATGCACAGCAACAGGTACGCCACGCTCACTAACGACTCGGGCCAGCGTTTCCAAATGGATCTGGCTGCTGTGGACCCCACCCGGCGATAGCAGCCCAAGTAAGTGACAGCTCCCGCCACTCGCCCTCAAACGCGAGACAAATTCCTCGAGTGTGGCATTCTTTGCGAAAGAACCGTCTCGGATAGCGGCGTCAATTCGAGGTAAGTCTTGAAGCGCGACGCGACCGGCACCAAGGTTGATATGGCCGACCTCCGAATTTCCCATTTGCCCATCAGGCAGACCTACCGATTGTTCGGACGCGTGAAGTAGGCAAGCGGGTCCAATTTCATTCATCCGATCCCAATTCGGCGTTGCTGCTAACGCGATGGCGTTATCCTTCGTTTCTGCCCGGTAGCCCCAACCATCCAATATGCAAAGAATCACCGGTATATGGGATCCCAATCCGGACATTATTTATTGCTTCCTATGAAGTCGTCGTTGGTGATAACGCTGCATTTCCGGACGTTGGATTGCGAAAAAGCAAAATCCACAAAGTCGTAACTTTTACCGATGACGCAAGAATTCAACAATTATAGCTTTTGACGTAGATTTTCAATTCTCCACGCTAAGTCGGCAAGATTCGTGTCAGACGTAAACAGCCAACATTTATGAGACCGGTGTTATCAGTAGTCATCGTTGGATTGGGGGATGTAAGTTTGTTGTCAAAAAAGGATTAGTTAAATTACCTGAACTGCGTTTTCTATGCCGTCAATGCGACGTTTGCCCCAGGGCCCGCAATTGGCGCCAGCCACATTTTCCCAAGCTTATACAGGGAGCGAACCTCAGGGCGAAAAAGGTGGACAATGACATCCCCAGCGTCGATCAGCACCCAATCTCCATGCGGCATACCCTCGACTCCGGGCGGTGAACGGCGCAGGGATTTTACCTTGGATATAAGTTTCTCGCAAAGCGACCGGATCTGCCTGTCGGATTTGCCACTGGCGACTACCATGAAATCGGCGAACGTCGCGCGCCCGGTAAGGTCTATGGTCACGATATCTTCCGCCTTGCCATCCTCCAACACGGTGGTGACTGCTTCCAATAAATTGGAAGATGCTGATGGTGTGATATCTTTTTTCTCGTTGACGATTAGTTTCTCCTTTCCCGACGGGATTCAATTACAACCCGATCGTCACCTTATTTTCCAAGATACTCCGTTTTGCATTCGCGGTGAACCACCAGAGTATCAATTTTTAACATTAGCCGCCGCGTTGCGGATCGCGGTTGATGACCCCCAATGAGAGCGGCAATGCACGAATGTCCATGCTGGGCAAGATCTTGTTGCCATATTTGCTTGGCGGCGCGCGCCAATCCTGAATGAGGCAAATCTTCGTGCCGCAATACTCGCTAAGGCAGGGTATACATAGGTCGGGCGCGAAAAAATCGCAACGGGAACGAGAGTGAATATACGTTGCCATTTCCGCCAGCGGCAAATCTGTGTGAGATTGTCGGCGCCCATGAGCCAGACGAAAGCCATTGCCGGGAACCGCTGTTTCAGGGCTCGTAGCGTTTCGAAGGTATATCGGGTGCCAAGAGCTCTTTCCATGTCACTCGGGAAAATGCGAGGGTTTTGGGCAACTGCTCGTGCAAAGCTCAGGCGATCCTCGTAGGGTGCCATATTGTTGGTTGGTTTCTGCGGGTTTTGCATCGCAACCAGCCACCATACTTCGTCCAGTCGTAACTGCTTCAGCGCCAATAAGCTGATATGAAGGTGTCCGGAGTGCGCGGGATTGAAGGAACCGCCGAGAAGGCCGACCCGGCGCTTGCGAGTCATAGGATCAGGGACGAATTTGGCCGTTTCCGCGAACCACGTATTTATAGCTGGTCAGCTGATCAAGTCCGACTGGGCCTCGGGCGTGTAGCTTACCGGTCGAAATGCCAATTTCTGCGCCCATGCCAAACTCGCCGCCGTCGGCAAATTGGGTCGAGGCGTTGTGCAAGACAATTGCACTATCTACCGAATCGAGGAATCTCTGAGCAGTTGCATCGTCGTCGGTAACGATCGAATCAGTATGGTGGGTACCGTGGCGCGTAATATGTGCAATGGCCCCATCGACGCCATCCACCAGTCGAACCGCGACGATTGCATCGAGATATTCCGTGTCCCAGTCTGCGTCAGTCGCCGGACGCACACGATTTGAAATAGCCTGGACTTGGGAATTGCCTCGAACCTCGCATCCGGCTTCGAAGAGAGGATGAAGAATGCCGGGTAAATGAGACTTTGCAATGCGTGAATCGACAAGAATAGTTTCCGCCGCGCCGCAAATGCCCGGCCTTCGCATTTTGGCGTTGAACACGACGTCTCGGGCCATTTCGAGATCAGCCGCTCCGTCGACGTAAACATGGCAAATCCCTTCGAGGTGGCCGAGAACGGGGATACGGCTCTCAGCCAAAACCCGCTCAATCAAACCCCGCCCTCCGCGTGGAACAATGAGGTCGACGTCATCGGTCATCGCCAAAAGAATACCCACGGCGCCGCGGTCACGCGTCGGTACCTGTTGGATGCATCCGCGTGGGAGCCCAGCGTTTGCCAATCCCTGGCTCAGGCATTCGAGAATTGCCGATGACGAACGAAAGCTTTCGCTACCCCCGCGCAAGATCACGGCGTTGCCGGATTTCAAACAAAGTGCCCCTGCATCAGCGGTAACGTTGGGTCGGGATTCGTAAATGATTCCAATTACCCCAAGCGGCACACGGATACGTTGGATTCGCAAGCCGTTCGGGCGATTCCACTCGTCGATCAGGACGCCAACGGGATCGGTCAGCTCAACAATTTTTTCCGTCCCTTGGGCCATAGCCTCGATCCGCTTGTCGTCAAGGACGAGTCGATCGAGCATGGCGCCACTGATGCCGCGAGACTTGGCCTCCGACACGTCTGAGGCATTGGCTGATTTAATGACCTCCCGGTGGGAACGAATCGACTTCGCTATAGCTGTGAGGGCGGCATTCTTGGCCTCGGTCGTCGCTGTGCCGAGTTCTGCTGCGGCCTCACGCGCTGCGACGCCCAACGCTGCCATCTCGCGCGCAAGGCCACTCTCATCGAATGATCTCAATGCGGTCATCATCCCCTACCTATTTAAAACGTGCCTAAAGTGAACAATCTAGCCGACGATGGACGCTTGAGCCTAGGTAACCATTTTTTGCTTCGTCGCGAGTTTGACTTAGGTTCACAGGCGCAATTTAATCTTACTTCGACAAAATGACCAAATCGTCACGGTGAATCATTTCCTCTCGTCCACGGTAGCCGAGAATTCGCTCAATTTCACGGCTTTTATACCCAGCAACTAGTCGCGCATCGGTCGATGAATAGGCACTCAATCCCCGACCGATCTCGAGGCCATCTGGATCCAGAACGCTGACAGCGTCACCACGGTCGAACTCCCCGGTCACGTTTACGACCCCCGCAGGCAAAAGACTTTTTCCCACCGCCAGCGCGTGGCTCGCCCCAAGGTCCACGGAGATTGACCCCGATGGCATAAGGTAACCCGCGATCCAATTCTTGCGCGCTGCACGTGGGCTGCCTCCAGCCAAAAACCAGGTACAGCGTTTGCCTTCACTAATTTTGGCCAAGGGGTTGGTAGGGCGACCGTCAGCAATAACCATATGACACCCAGCCGCGTTAGCGATTTTTGCCGCTATGAGTTTCGTCACCATGCCCCCAGACGAATCGGTCGCTGTCGTCTTTCCGGCCATGGCCTCGATCTTCGGCGTTATCTTTCGTACTTCGGGAATAAACTGCGCCTTGGTATCTATACCGGGATCCGCACTGTAAAGGCCATCGATGTCCGACAATAGAATCAACAAGTCGGCACTCACCATTTGCGCGACGCGGGCGGCGAGGCGGTCGTTGTCGCCAAAGCGTATTTCAGCGGTGGCCACGGTATCGTTTTCGTTGATCACAGGAATGGCGCCTACTCGCAAAAGGGTCTCAATGGTTTCACGTGCATTGAGGTAGCGCCGTCGTTCCTCTGTATCACCGAGTGTGAGGAGGACTTGTGCCACCGGAACGTTGTGGCGTGCCAGCGTTTCTTGATAGGCGTGGGCCAGGCCAATTTGGCCGCACGCCGCCGCCGCTTGTTTTTCCTCGAGCTTTAACGCCCGGGTCGGCAACTTCAGCCGGCGTCGTCCAACAGCGATGGCACCCGAAGAAACGATAATTGTTTCCTGTCCTCGCGAGCGGCACACCGCGACATCGTCTGCCAAGGCGTCAAGCCATTTTCGATCGAGGTTTTCTCCTGCCTCGCGCGCTAACAGCGCGGAGCCTATTTTTACTACGATTCGCCGAGCATTCTCCAAAGCCATGGTGTGCGCTTCTCTATTACCCCGTGGATATCGTTGAGGCGCCGTCCGAAACAATGAGGGCGAACAATTCCTTAATTGCCGATTCCACCCCCATGCCAGTGATTGCGGAAAGACTAATTACCCGGACATCGTCTTTGGCGAGGCTGCGTTTACTTTCGCGAATCGCCTCTGGCGACAAGGCATCGCATTTATTAAGTCCGACTAGGAAAGGTTTCTCTGCCAAGCCGTGTCCATATTTTTTGATTTCCAGCCGTACTGTCCGGTAATCTGCCCTGACATCAACGGTCGTACCATCCAATAAATGAAACAAACAAGCGCAACGTTCGACATGACCCAGAAATCGATCACCCAAACCATGGCCGTTGTGGGCACCTTCGATAAGTCCAGGAATGTCGGCAGCGACGAACGCGTCATCGCCCGAGTAGACCATTCCGAGTTGAGGGCTAAGGGTCGTAAAAGGGTAATCGGCGATTTTTGGATGGGCACGGGAGACGGCGGCCAGGAAGGTGGATTTTCCAGCGTTGGGCAGGCCGATCAATCCAACGTCTGCAATGAGCTTGAGGCGCAACCACAACCAGGCCTGTGTGCCCGCGCCACCGGGCTGTGATTGCCGCGGTGCCTGGTTAGTCGAAGACTTAAATCGCATGTTGCCCTTACCGCCACGACCGCCGCGAGCAAGAATAGCTTCTTGACCGGGACGTATGAGATCAGCCAGCAATATGCTATCTCCGTCGCCGGTGTTTTCGTCTGGATTTTCGACTATGACCTGCGTGCCCCTTGGGACTTCAACGAGTACGTCTTTTCCCGAAGCGCCGGTTCGCTGGCGACCAGAGCCCGGCTTACCGTTGCCAGCACGAAAATGCTGCTTATAGCGAAAATCAATAAGGGTGTTGAGACCGTCAACGCATCGCGCCACGACATTGCCGCCGTCGCCGCCGTCTCCCCCGTCGGGGCCACCGAACTCAATAAATTTTTTGTGCCGAAAGCTAACGCAACCGTCGCCGCCGTTGCCCGCGCGTACATGGATTTTCGCTTGATCTAGAAACTTCATGGGCCTGTCCGAAGCTCAGTGTCATCGCTGCCCAATGCGGGGGTGGTGGAACGACATAAAATCCTGTGGGAGCAACAGTCAAGCGTCCGGAGCGAAACGGCACCTAATCCAAGAGTCGCAGTTTACCGTTTCCCAATTTTTCATCCCATCTATGGGAGATAACTGAGGATAGAGCTCCGATGTCTTGGACCACTGTCCTCATTCAGACGGACGCACTGAAATTACTCGGCGACCGCCGATGGTCCCAAATGCCACTGTGCCGTCGCTCTTGGCGAATAGGGTGTGGTCTCGTCCCATTCCCACATTGTCGCCTGGATAGAACTTGGTTCCGCGCTGGCGGATTATGATGTTTCCAGCCACCACAGCTTGGCCGCCAAATTTCTTGACACCTAGTCGCCGTCCGATCGTGTCGCGTCCATTCCGCGAACTTCCGCCAGCCTTTTTGTGCGCCATTAATCGTTCTCCTCTTTATCCTTGGCCTTTTTAGTGCGAGCCGTCTTCGGTTTCGCCGGCTTGTCCCCGCCCACTGGCTTCTTCTTGGCTTTTGGCGCCGCTTTTTTGGCAACTTTCTTTTTTCCGCCGCCGTTGTCTTTGACATCGTCCGCCTTCGATGCGGCTTTTTTTACCGTACTGACCTTCTTCGTGGCCTTGTCGGGCGTTACTTTGGCAACGGAAGGTTTCTTTGCGGTGGTTTTTCCCTCAGATGGCGTTTCCTTTTTCCCTTCGTCGGCCTTTTTCACCTGTTGGGGTTGCTTTTCGACTTGCACTTTTCGTGGTACCGCCCCAGAGGCGCCAATTTCAGTGATGCGCAACACAGTTAACGCCTGTCTGTGTCCCTTCGTTCGCCGATGGTTCTTGCGTCGTCTCTTTTTGAAGACTGTAATCTTTGGCGCTCGAATTTGATCGATAACCTGTGCGGTGACACGTGCGCCTTCGATCAATGGAGTGCCAACCGTTGTACTCGTGCCATCACCGAGCATGAGAACCTCATCGAGATCAACTTCGTTGCCGACCTCGGCAGAGACCCGTTCCACCCGGACGACATCCTTTTGGGCCACCCGGTATTGTTTGCCACCAGTGCGTATTACGGCATACATGATAAATATTTCGCGTAAAACTAAGGTTTCGCAGCAAATTGCCAGCCAGTGTGGCGCGAATATACCCAAGCCGGCGATTGTGTCAACGAACTGCACCGGTATCCCTGGAACCCAATGCATTTTCGGGTATTTTCTGATATTTTGTCACTTGGGTAACTAACCCCAATCGGTGTTGCCGAAAACGTGGGTCGATTGAATGAATTTGGTGTGGGAGTGATTCAATGTGCAGGTGTCTGCGGTCCTTTGCACTGGTCGGTGGGTTTACGCTGCTATCTGTGGTCGGATTGATGATGGGGCCGTCGGCCAAGGGTGGTACGGAATCCGCCCATGACTTCACCTTCGAATCCATTGACGGTGAACCTTTGCCAATGTCGCGGTTCGCCGGCCAACCGGTGCTTGTGGTAAATACGGCTTCGATGTGCGGATTTACCCCGCAGTATGAGGGATTTCAGACACTTTGGCAGCGTTACCGTGATCGCGGACTTGTTCTCGTCGGCGTTCCATCAAACGATTTCGGTGGTCAGGAGCCCGGCAGCGAGCGCGAAATCAAGAAGTTCTGTGAAGTCAATTTCAACGTCGATTTTCCCTTGACGGCGAAGCAAACGGTGATCGGCCCCGAAGCACACCCTCTGTTCCAGTGGTTTGTCGAGACAAAGGGTGAGGGGGTGGCGCCGAGATGGAATTTTCACAAGTATCTCGTTGCCCCTGATGGTTCGTTGGCCGACACATGGCCATCAAGGGTGACACCGTTATCCGACGAAGTCACTCAGGCTATCGAAGCCACGCTCAATCACTAGTTTCAGTTGGCTGACAGTCGAGCGCGCCGACGCCGAGGGTGCCGTCGAGGGCTTGACTTATCAGCGACACAGTTTCGTCGCGACCGTAAAGTGCGATGAAGGAACCCATGCGCGGACCTTGGCTTTGCCCCAGGAGCGTTTCGTAAAGGGTGCGGAACCAAGCGCGTAAATTCTCAAATGGGTGGCGTTTTCCAACCTCGTAGACTTGGCTTTGAATGTCTTCTGCAGAGGTGCCCACCGATAGCGATTCGAGGGTTGTCTGCAAATCCAAGAGTGCTGCACGTTCTATTTCGCTGGGAGGCCGATATTTTTTCCTCGGCTTGACGAAATCTTGATAGTAGGCGACAGCATTTTCCGCGAGCCGATCCAGCATCAGTGCCGTGGCAGGTGTCGCCGCAGCGACGTACCGGGTTATGAAGCCCCATAAGACATCTTTGTCCTCAGCGTTACATGCGCTCGCCAAGTTGAGCAGAATTGAGAAACTCAGTGGCTGGCTCGAAACAGGCGGTTGGCCACTGTGAATATGCCAGACGGGGTTCTCCTGAATTTCGTCCGAGGTTTCCCCTGGGGCGCGTTCGAGATGAGCGGCGTAGTCATCGACCATTCGCGGAATGACATCGAAGTAAAGGCGTTTGGCCTTCCGCGGCGATTGATACATGAACAGCGACAGGCTTTCTGGAGAGCCGTAACGCAACCATTCGTCGATGGTGAGACCATTGCCGCGAGATTTCGATATCTTTTCACCGTTCTCGTCAAGAAACAGTTCGTAATGAAAACCCTCCGGTGGTACGCCACCGAGAATACGACATATCTGGCTTGACAGCTTGACCGAGTCGATGAGGTCCTTCCCCGACATTTCATAGTCAACGTCTAGCGCCACCCACCGCATGGCCCAATCAGTTTTCCAACCAAGTTTGCAGTGTCCGCCGGTGACCGGCAATTCCGTTAACTCATCGTCCTCATCTCGGAAAACGACGCGTCCCTTGTCCCGATCTATTTTGCTCATCGGTACCTGCAATACCCTTCCGGTTTTGGGGCTGATGGGCAAGATTGGGCTGTAAGAAGCACGTCGCTCGCGCCCAAGCGGCGGCAACATCAACGCCATGATTTCATCGTATTTTTCGAGCACCGCCCGCAATACCTCGTCGAACACACCCGATCGGTAGCAGTTTGTCGCGCTCTTGAATTCGTAGTCAAACTCGAAACGATCGAGAAATCTTCGAAGTCGAGCGTTGTTATGTTCGCCGAAGCTCGCGTACTTATCGTCAGGATCAGGAACGCTGGTCAGCGGTTTTCCCAAATGAGATCGTAGGCTCTCTGGGTTGGCGACGTTGTCCGGAACACCGCGCAAGCCGTCCATGTCATCGGAGAAGGCGAAGAGCTTGGTCGGTATGTCGCAGAGTTTGGTGAAAGCGTGCCGTACCATGCTGGTTCGCGCCACCTCGCCGAAAGTGCCAATATGCGGCAGACCCGATGGACCGTACCCGGTTTCGAACAAGACGTAGCCCTTCCTCGGCGCCGACTTTTCGACCCGGTCGATTAATTTTTGTGCTTCGACAAACGGCCAAGCGGTCACGGAAAAGTTTCCCATCCGGCGAAAAATTGGAACGGAACGCTGATCCAATCATAACCCATCAGCGCGGATTTTGGCCGGTCAGGATGGGTGGTTCTGAAAAGGCCAAGTTTCTTTAAGGCGTCCTCCGATGCGGAGGGGAGCGACAAATCGTGCTAGGCCGCTGGAATCGTCCGTCTCTGCGTAAACCCCGCAGATCGTGGCTGGCCCCATCGACGGAGAAATTTTTCCCATGGGCATTTTTCGGGTAAATCGTTCGATGGCGGGCTTTTTTTCCAAACCAATGACTGAATCGTAGTCGCCGCACATACCAGCATCTGACTGGTAGGCGGTTCCACCCGCCAGCACATGCGCGTCTGCAGTGGGTATGTGTGTATGGCTTCCTACCACCATGGAGGCGCGTCCATCGGCGACATGCGCCAACGCCATTTTTTCGCTTGTCGCCTCACCGTGGACGTCGATGATGGCCGCGTCCACTGTACCGCCGAGCGGATACTTCGCCAACTCAGACTGGACACAAGCGAACGGATCATCGAGCGCATCCATGAACAGTCGGGTCATGACGTGTAGGACCAACACCTTTTTGCCGAGGTCGGTTTCGAATACGCCAATCCCCCGACCCGGGGTTCCTGGAGGAAAGTTCTGTGGCCGCAGTAGCCGTCGATCCTTGGAAATATACGGAATAATTTCGCGCTGCCCCCAAACATGGTTGCCCGTCGTAATCACGTCGGTGCCAGCCGCGTGAAGTTGCTGGCAGATTTTCTCAGTTATGCCGAATCCTCCGGCGGCGTTCTCGCCATTCACAACGACGAAATCCAAGGATAACCGTTTACGCAGATTCGGCAGGTCGCGGCAGACAGCCTCGCGCCCAGAACGCCCCATCACATCGCCAAGGAAAAGAATTTTCATAGGGGAGGGGGCAGTCGGGAACTGGTCGCACTTATCAGTGATGTCATAGGGTTGCTGTCTTCCCTACGCCAGCCGTCTTTTTCATCGTTTGTAGAGCACCCTCTTCCGTGACCACCCAATCGAGGCGTTGGTCGTGCGGTTGATGTGGAACCGCGTCCACATGTTGTTCGGCGTACGCGATACCAACGGCCAGTATATCCATTCGGAAACGACGAATATGTGCCAATGTGCGATCGAAAAAACCACCGCCATACCCCAATCTGTAGCCGTGGTCATCAAAAGCCAAGAGAGGTACCAAGAGAACATCAGGCATGATGACGGGAGCGTTCTGAGGCGGCGCCATTGCGCCGAACGCTGCTGACTGCAAAACGGTTTTCGGATTCCATTCACGAAATATCAGGGGCTGGTCGTCGGCAACAACCACCGGCAAGCCACAGGTGTGGCCACTGTTGTGAAGGTTCGTCAACAACGGTCGCACATCGAACTCGTTTCGCATGGGCCAATAACCCGCTAACACGGCATGGGTCGAAATGGGGATAGCTTGATCAAAGTGTCTTGCAGCCGAAAACGCTGCGTTCTTCACCGTTTCGATGTTCGCCTTCGATATTGTTTGGCGCCGCCGAAGCGCCGCCTGGCGCATAGCGCGTTTTACCTCGGCAACGGTCATAGGGAGGCGGATTCTACAGAATAGAGGCTGGGTGGTCCGCCGTGGCCGCCGGCTTGCGCAACTCCTCTGTGGCCTGCGATAGCAGGTGGGCGCCGTAATTCCGAGACCACGGCCCCGGAAGGGACAGCTCCCTTGAGGAATCTATTGGCCCCAGGGATCTGCGTTACCTGACGCACCGGGCAGACACACCCACAAAAGAGCTTAGGAGTTCTCGAGCAGAACCGCAATATTCTCTATGCGCTGAGCGACGGTGTCGACAAGAGGACCAACCGCTTCGACCTCGCTATTCGCCTTCCGTTTCGCCTCCTCGACGGTTTGGTGTAAATCGCTGATTTCTTTCTCCGCATCGAGATACTTATCGGCAATTACTAGGCTTGCGGCCAACAGCAGCCGAAGTTCACCCGCTTGAGCGCCAGAAGATTGCGAAAGCTCCCGCACGTGCTTATCGACGAACGCTGCTAGTCGTACCAGATGAACCTCTTCACCGGCACCACAAGCGACGCTGAACTCGCGACCGTTGACGAAAACAGAAACCTCGGGCATGTCAGCTCTCCAGCGACCGTTTTAGCTGTCCAATCGTGGCGTCAAGCCGAAGTGACACCGTATCAGTGATGTGTTCCAGCGCGTCATATTCGGTACGCGCTTTCAGCAAAGCGGTGGTCAATCGTTCTTGCTCATTTTGTAACGCACCAACCCGACCCCCGAGTTCAGTTTCGGCCTTAAACCGTTCCGTTGCGCTCTCCGCCGCAGCTTGAAGCCGATCGAGCGCCTTATCCAATCGCTTCTTGGCAGCATTCAGAGTCGACATAAATAAACCCCACCAATGGGTTATCGGAAAATGCTCTGTGATCATCGTAATTACAACAAATACACCCGCCCCAGTCAATCTCGATAGAGTGACCTGACATTTTCGCCAACCGGCAGCACAGGAGTGCGAAGGTTTATGGGATTCCGTACTCCATTTGGCAGAGGGAAGGGCTCAACTCGCCAGCGCAGAGGCATAGTTTTCAAAATCCAGCGAACGTTCCAGATGCGATTCTGTTTTCAGCACTTGAGGTTCTCGGCGGAAACATTTACTTTACCTTAAGCGGGAGGGCGTAACTTTTCCGGTGATCGGTGATGGTTCCGCCCAGGTCACGTTTCGGCGTGACTGACAACAAAATGTTTCAGGGATCGGAGATGCGTCTTGCCGTTTCTCCGAACAGTGAATTTTTGATCAGCCGAACGAGATTCGATGCGCCGCTTCTGTTTGGGCGTGGGATATGGTTCCGCGGTATTCCTGTTGTAGTCACTGTCATGTCGTTGACCATGTGGGCTGCGTCGGCATCCGCGGAACTCAAACCGTCGGCGATTCCGAAGCCGAACGATACGGTTGAAGAAATTGTCGATTGGTTCGACGAAACAACGACATTGGTCGAGATAAACTTGGATCCGGTGCTCCGACAGATAATTTGCCGCGTTGGGTTTCGGCCATTTAGCGTGGGCGCCTTAAAAAAGGCGTTTGGTATTTCAGAGGATAAGATTTGGACGGCCGTGAGCAAGCTTCGCAACTGGGGCATGGTATCAGTGACCGATCAATATGGTCACACGATCGTCGGTGCGGCGAATAGAGACGCCGCGGCAAAAATGCAAAAATGGGCCGACCAAATGTGTCTTGACGATACCGAGTGTGAAATCGCTCACTGAAACTACAGCGTGTTAACGCTGCCGCATCATTTCATTCCTTATCGTCATCGGTTTTCCTTCCGATTTATACTGTAACCGAGAAAGCCGTTGACCACGGGCGCGACCGCGGTTAGGAAATCGCTCACCAAATCGGCTGAATCAGGGGAGGATGCAATGCCTGTTCGCTTAGGAATAAACGGATTTGGCCGCATCGGCCGACTCGTGCTTCGCGCTATTCACGAATCCGAACGCGACGACGTAAGGGTTGTCGGGATCAACGACCTTGGCTCGGTCGAGACTAACGCGCACTTGCTTAAACACGATTCCGTGCATGGGCGATTCTCAGGCGACGTCAAGGTTGTGGAAGGCGGAATCGACATGGGTGGCGGGGTGATTCGGGTTACTGCGGAGCGTGATCCAGCGAATTTGCCTTGGCGCGAACTAGGGGTGGATGTAGCACTGGAATGTACCGGCTTGTTTACTAGTCGTGACGCTGCAGCAAAGCACCTTGAGGCTGGAGCGCGAAAGGTGCTCATTTCCGCACCAGCGACGAACGCCGATTTGACTGTCGTTTTTGGGGTAAACGACGATCGTTTGTCTGGCGAGCATGATGTGGTGTCGAACGCGTCCTGCACGACGAATTGCCTGGCTCCGGTGGCCAAAGTCCTGAACGATACAATCGGTATCGAACACGGTTATATGACCACCATTCACGCCTTTACCGGAGATCAACCGGTACTGGATACCCTGCACAAGGATTTGCGCCGCGCACGTGCGGCCGATATGTCCATGGTGCCGACATCGACCGGTGCAGCACGAGCCGTCGGTTTGGTTCTCCCCGAGCTCAAAGGCAAGCTTGACGGCACAGCAATCCGAGTACCAACGCCAAATGTTTCAATGATCGACCTCACTTTTGTCGCCAAACGTCCGACCAGTGTCGACGAAATCAACAGCGCAATCGAGGACGCGGCCGCTGGTGGTATGAATGGCATTCTCGGCGCGAACAGCGACCCACTGGTGTCGGTCGATTTCAATCATGACCCTCACAGTTCAAATTTCGACCTGACACAGACCGTTGTCATGGATGGCACCATGTGTCGCGTCTTGTCTTGGTACGACAACGAATGGGGATTTTCCAACCGCATGGTCGACGTAGCGGCAAAGCTGGGCGGAATTTAGGTCGATCGATCAATGACAGATTTCGCCACCCTCGATGGCGTTGACGTCGACGGAAAGAGGGTGCTGGTACGCGTTGACCTCAACGTGCCTGTGCAGGACGGCAAGATCACCGACAATACGCGCATCGAGCGGGTGGTGCCTACCTTGGCCGAACTCGCTGAACGCGGTGCGCGGGTCGTCGTACTTTCACATTTCGCGCGGCCGAAAGGCCGGATCGTACCTTCAATGTCGTTGGCGCCATTGGCGGGACCCCTTTCTGTAGCGTTGAAAGGGCGAGCCGTAACCTTTGTGCCAAGTTGCGTCGGTCCCGAGGTGCGCACCGCGGTTGCCAGTCTCGCCAAGGGCGATGTGCTGCTACTCGAGAATCTCAGATTTCACAGTGGTGAGGAACAGAATGACCCCAAATTCGTTGCTGAACTAGCGGTATTGGGTGAAATCTACGTCAGCGATGCTTTTTCGGCCGCGCACCGCGCCCACGCTTCCACGATGGGGCTTGCCACCGCGCTACCGGCGTTTGCCGGTCGACTCATGCAGGCTGAACTGGAGGCTTTGGAAAGGGCATTGGAGCATCCCGCCCGCCCACTCGTCGCCGTTGTAGGGGGAGCCAAGGTGTCTAGCAAGCTTGCCGTCCTCGGGCATTTGATCAGTAAGGTGGATACGCTCGTTGTCGGTGGCGGAATGGCGAACACATTTCTTTATGCTCAGGGCATCGGCGTTGGCCGTTCGTTGTGCGAGGTCGAGTTGGCGGATAAGGCACGTGAAATTTTGCACCAAGCGGAATCCGCTGGTCGAAAAATCCTTTTGCCGATTGACGCTGTCACCGCAACCCGGTTCGCTGCGGACGCGCCCCGTGACGTCGTTGCCATCGACCAAGTTGCTACCGACGCGATGATCCTTGATGTCGGTCCCAAGACATTGGAAATCTTCGATTCCTGCTTGAGTACGGCGCGGACCGTTGTTTGGAATGGCCCTCTGGGTGCGTTCGAAGTATCCGGTTTCGACGAAGGGACAAGCCGTGCGGCTCAGGCCGTCGCACATCGCACGATCTCGGGCAAACTTGTCAGTGTCGCGGGAGGTGGGGACACCGTCGCCGCACTTTCCCACGCCGGTGTATGCGATGACTTCAGCTATGTGTCGACAGCCGGTGGCGCCTTTTTGGAATGGCTTGAAGGTAAACCTTTGCCGGGTGTTGACGCACTCCGAAGCTAGAAAGCGGTATTATTGTCAGCGAGGAAATATGTCTTTCGGCGGGAGGGCCATCGTCGTCCATACGCTTGACCATGCACGTGTTGCACTCGCGATTTCGGCTGAGCGTCGAGTTCGAGTTACGCTGTATACCGCGCCTGGAGCCGCGTCGTATGCCGGCGTGGGTTATCTTTTGGCGATGATCAATCAAGCATCCAGCGATTTTCCCGACACCCTCGAAAAAGCTGTTATCGATTGCGGTAGCGATGCGGGTACCGCGCAAGCTGCATTACGTGCGGGGTGGAAGACAATTCTCTTCCGTGGTCGCGGAAAATTGGCCAAAAATCTCGCTGGAATCGCCAAACAAAATGGCGCGCGGCTGATCGGCGAATCGGAGGCAGTCGTGGACTTTGGTGACTACGAGGATCCGATGGAATTTGGCCAACGCTGGCTTTAAGAATCGTAGGTGCGTTATTCGCCGGGCTGGCGGTGGAATTGGTCCGGTCTACTTGTGCCTCAATCTGATTGCAAAAGATGGATGCTAAACAAATTGGCGTCGTCGACCCAAGCACGCGTCGACCGCCAACCGGCTGCGCTGGCAATCGCGCGAAAACGTGGGAGGCTGTATTTGTGTGAATTCTCAGTGTGTATACGTTCGCCGTGGTCGAAGCTAAATTGCCGGCCGCCGATTGTTACGATCTGCGGACGCTGACTTATTAAATACATTTCTATTCGTGCCTCGCGGGTGTTGTATGTCGCGTGGTGCGAAAATGATTTGAGATCGAAATCAGCTGACAGTTCACGGTTAATCCGTGCCAGTAGGTTGAGATTAAAAGCGGCTGTTACACCGCCGGCATCGTTGTACGCGGCGTTTAAGAGGCGTTCATCTTTTTCCAAGTCTACGCCGATAACGAAACTAGCACGGGAGCCGAGGATGCCGATCACGCGAGCGAGAAATCGATGGGTTTCTGACGGCGTAAAATTACCAATCGTTGATCCCGGGAAGAATCCCATGCGATTCATTTCCGCTACTTCGGCTGGCAATTTGAAGGGGGTAGTGAAATCTGCACATACGGGTTTCACGCTAATTCCGGGAATCGCGTGGGTGATCGCGTCCACGGACGCCGCGAGCTGCTGCTGTGAAATATCAACAGGAATGTAAACCGACGGATTCCTGAAAGCATTTAACAGAATCTCTGACTTATGGGTTGAACCGCTACCAAATTCAATGAGGCAAGAATTGGTACCCGCAAATTCGGCGATTTCGTCACCATGTCTCCGAAGCAACGCAATTTCTGTTCGTGTCGGATAATATTCATCCAGCGTGCAAATCCGGTCGAAAAGATCGGCACCTCGGTCATCGTAGAGGTATTTGCATGGAATACATTTCTGACTTTCAGACAAGCCACGACGCACGTCGGTTAGAAAGTCCTCGATCCCTTTTTCACATTGCCCCTTCGATGTCGGCCGCTTATCCGCTAGGACGCTGCTCATCGTTTGGATTTGATTCCTATTTTAAATTTGATATTCCTTAACACAGGTAAAAAAATTGGTTCATCACGCGATACGCGAGGCTAAGCGACCAAATTATCGAACACAATGGGCGTCTCCGACGATGGCATCTTGTTTCAATTATTCTGGTGATTCGCTTCAAAGGAGAATTGCCCTAATCAACGCGTACAATTTGGTGGCTGCTGGTAACTCAGATTGTGTCGGGCGCCTTGATTTGACACACGTTTCACACGGAAATTTCCCTTATACATGGCAACGACATGCTGATTTACTGAGCGAATCCACGTATCCCACGTTGATCTATATCAAGGATTCGTTTACAAGCCAATTTAGCCTCGCATGCGAACTTGGGCGTTTACGTATATCCGAATAATGAATGAAGAGAATTTAATGGAATTTCGTAACTGCCCAGGTGCC